>DCQT01000120.1 GCA_002323535.1 Bacteriovoracaceae bacterium UBA1511 | reverse complement strand
AAAAGACATTAAAAAGGGTGCAGGTGTTTTAATTCGCGAAGGTAATATTAGCAGCAAGTTTTATGAAAAGATAGGAGAGCCTTACGCTGTCCATGATTATGAATTATTTAAATTGGAAATATAAAAATGTCAGAATATTTCAATAAACTTAATTATTCTATGGCCAATGAAGATTCTTGGCTCGAAAGAAATATTGTTCTAAAAACAAAACCTAGAAAAATTCTTACTGTTTGTGGGAGTGGATCAAGAGCATTTCCACTAATTCATTCAAAGCTTTCAGAGTTACATATTGTAGATCTTGCGAAAGAGCAGCTGTGGCTTGCTAAATTAAGAGAAAGAACAATCCGCGAATTTAATTTTCAAGAGTATTTAATTTTTTGGGGATATGCTCCATTCAGTGTGAATGAAAATTCAGCAATGAGAAGAACCCTTTTCTCTCGGCTTGAATTATGTGAGGAGTCTCATTCGTACTTAACTACTTGTTTTGAAAAAAATAACTGGAATTCATTACTTCTGACCGGAAAATGGGAAAAGACGTTTGTCTTTTTCAGTAAAATTGTAAGAAAAGTGATCGGCGCTGATATTTGTGAGAAGATCTTTTCTTTTGATGATTTAGAATCACAAAGAAAATTCTTCGACACAGCTTTTCCAAAGCTTAAATGGTTACTCATCCTAAGTGTCCTTGGTAACAAATCAATGTTTAACGCCTTGTTGTACAAAGGTCATTTTATTAAAAAAAATGTAGAAGACTCTTACATTACCTACTACAAAAAAGCCTTTAATCATCTGTTTTATCAAAAACCGGCAAAATCTAGTTTTTTTCTTCAGTTATGTTTTCTTGGAGAGATAAAATATGCCAATGGAAACCTTGTTGAAGCAGATGAAAAAACTTTCAAGCAAATGAAAAAATATATCAATCAATTGAAAATAACCTATCATCAGAGAGATCTGATTGATGCGATTAGCGCTTTGAATGATTTAGACTTTATTTCCTTATCTGATGTGCCTTCGTATTTTTCCGGTGAATTAGAGAGCTCCTTTTATCAAAAAATTAAAAATTCACTATCTAGTGAAGGTGTTTCTATTAACAGGAACTATCTTAGAGTCCCTGAGACTAATAGAGATGGGTTTAAAGATGTCTCAAAAAGGTATCAAAAACTTATATCTAGTGAATGTGTTCAAATGTACCGAGTTGAGGTGATGCAGCGTGAATTTTAAAACGATTCCCTTTGAAAAAGGACAGTTTTTAATTGGTAGCCTCCTACCTTACTCAAAAGATAGATTAGGCTTTTTGCTGAACCTTCAAAAAAAGCATAGCGGTGCTTTTAAAGTCAAAATTGGCCCAAAAAAGGTGACGGTATTGTCAGATCCTAAATATGTTAAGTTTGTGATGCAAACAGGCCACAAAAGCTTTGTGAAAAAAACCAACTTTGATATGTTTTTTGGAAGAAGCCTTTTTACTGCAAACGGACAGGAATGGAAGAGACAAAGAAAGCTTTTAATGCCGCTGATGAATCTTCGGTATCTTGAAACCTGTCTTGGTGTCTTTGAATCCATATCAAAAGAAAATATCGCAAATTATATGAGCTCAGGTAAAAACGGTAGTGACCTAAGGACACTATTTTCAAAGATTACCTTTGATATAATTTTAAAAACTGTCATTGGCATTGATTATAGACAAAACTATGAGTTTTTAGACCAAGCGATTACAACCCTTACTCATTTTGTAACCAAAGATAAGTATCGTTTTTTTCCTCTTCCAGAGTTTCTTGATCGGGAAAAACGTGAGTTTAACGACGCACTAAAAACTCTTAATGATTTAATTTACAAAAGTCTTGAGACTGCCAAGTCGTCCAGTGAGGATTTTAGTTTCATCTCTCAGCTTCTTGAGTATAAAAAACAAAACCCCGAAGAAAATATTAACGAAGATTTTATAAGAGATAATATCGTAACTGTTATGTTTGCTGGGTATGAAACGACTGCAATGACATTTTCTTTTATCGCTGAAATGCTTGCGTATTCCCCAAAAATTCAAGAAGAATTAATTAAAGAAATACGCTCTTTTGATAAAGAATTTAGTGTTGAAAACTTAAAAGATACCCCTATTTTAGATGCTGTCATCAGTGAGACAATGAGACTCTATCCAGCTGGGTGGGCATTTACTCGTGTGGCAAGTGAAGATGTGATAGCGGAAGATATCGAAATAAAAAAAGAGGATATTGTTCTAATTTCCCCATATTTGCTTGGAAGAAATGAAAAGTTACATCCTGATGCAAATGTATTTAAGCCCTTTAGGTTTCTTGATGATTCTGTAAATCGCGATGCTTATATGCCTTTTGGAATGGGGCCTAGGACTTGCTCTGGAGCAAATTTCGCCATATTAGAACTAAAAGTCGTTTTAATTACACTATTGCGAGAATATAAATTTGAGTCTTGTGGAGATAAGTGCCAGGTAGACGCCAGGGCCACTCTTTTTTCAAAAAATGGATTTAATATAAAGCTAATTAGGAATTCTTAATGGAAAAAATAAAAAATAATTTTGTTAATTGGATTATAAAAAAACCGAAATCTGCTCTGATGCTATTTTTTGTGCTCAATGTGATTTTTGCTCCAGGCCTTCTTAAAGTGAAAACTGATTTTACGTATAAATCTTGGTATTCAAACAGAGACCCAAAGGTATTAGAGTTTCAAGAGTTTGAAAAAACTTTTGGTAATGATGATATGGCGATAGTTATTGTTCATGATGAAAAAGGGATTCTTCAAAGAAAAAATTTGAAACTCATTGAAGAGATGAGCGAAAAACTTTGGAATGTTAATGAGGTTTTACGGGTCGATAATTTAAATAATTTTATCCATATGGAATCTGCTGGGGAAGATCTACTGATCTCTCCTTTGGTGGAAGAAGGGGATTCAGATTACGCAGACATTACTGAGCTTAAAAGAAAAATAAAAATGGAGCCAGTTTTAGAGAACTTTTTGATCTCAAAAGATAGAAAAACAACCGTAATTCAAGTGAAAATTATTCCAGAGACTTCAGGGAAAATTCCCGATCACGCAAAAATATCTCACGATGTTCGAGAGGTTATGAAGCCTTTTATTGAGGCCAATCCTGATATAACCTTTCATCTAACTGGTAGCGTTGTTGTTGTGGATGACTTCACCCAGGCAACAATTGATGATCTTATTTTATTAGTCCCGCTTTTATATCTTATTTTTATTGTCATTATGTTTTATCGCTACAGGTCAATCACTGGGATGATTTTGATTTTTTCTAATATCTCATTTTCCATTTCACTGATGCTTGGAGCTTGTGGATATCTTGGATACAAAATTAACACACTCACTGCAGCGGCACCGACGATATTAATGACTATTGCTCTTAGTGATGCTGTTCATGTTTTTAGTGCCTTTTTTCAAGGAGTAAAAAACAAGTTTAATGTGGTCTCAAGTTTAAGATATTCATTGAAAAAGAATTTTTATCCAACATTTTTAACCACAATTACAACGAGTGTCGGTTTTTTAAGTTTCTTTGATGCTAAAGTTGAGCCGGTCGCTGAGCTTGGAATTATTGTAGGTATTGGTGTTGTTTTTGCCTGGCTCGTCACTTACCTTGGATTTGGCCCTGGCATTCTGCTTCTAAGGAAGTACTTTAAGCCTGAGGGAGAAGTATTAAGTGAGTCGACAAGTATTGAAAAAGATTTAAAAGTCACGCCTTTTTCAAATTCCCTCGGGGATTTAATTTTTAAGCACAGATACATCATTACGAGTTTTACTGCTGCGCTAGGGGTGTTTGGTGTCTTTTATATCTCAAAGCTGACAGTTAATATGGATCCTATAGAGCAGTTTAAGCCGGATCATCACTCTGTTGTGGCGAGTAAATTTCTTGAAAAGCAAATGGATTTTAGTAGTGGGTTTGAGCTTGAAATAGATTCTGGGGAAACCGACGGTGCCAAGAACCCTGAGTTTCTTCAAAATGTGGAGTCTTTTCTTCTGTGGTTAAAAAGCGATGAGCGAATTACAAAAAGTGTCTCTCTTAACTACATCTTAAAATCTATTAACAAAGCGCTTAACAATAACTCTGATGAATTTTATTTTCTTCCAAAAACAAAAGAACAGGTTGGAGAAGAGATCCTTCTTTATCAAATGGGGCTTCCTCAAGGAAAAGATATTAACAATTTACTCTCGCTTGATAATAGAAAGATAAGAGTCACCCTTCAAAGTAACGTCACTGACTCTAAAACCTCAAATGAACTCTTTAAATATATTGAGACTGAAGCTAAAAACAGGGATCTTCTCCTTTTAATTACGGGAAAGACTCCCTTGTTTCATGATCTTACACCTTATATAGTTCAAACATTTTTTGAAAGTTTTACTTTAGCGTTTATCGGAATAACGATTATCCTGATTGTATCTCTTCGATCTTTTGGACTTGGTTTTCTTGCCCTAATTCCAAACTTATTCCCTCTTCTTTTGGGTGGAGGACTGTTTTATTTTTCTGGTTATGACATTGATATGGGAACAGTGCTTGTGGCGTCTGTTTGTTTAGGGATCTCAGTTGATGACTCGATTCACTTCTTATTCGAATACAAAAAATATAGAGAAATGAGCTTGAGCATTCTTGATACGGTGAAAAAGTTAATTACAACTACATTTCCGGCTCTTTTTATGACGACCCTTTTAATTTGTGCCGGCTTTGGCGCCTTTATTTTTGGAAATTACGTGCCTAATGTGAAATTTGGAGTGAGTGTCGCGGGGATCTTAATAATAGCTTTAATCGCTGACTTTATTGTTTTACCGGCGATTTTATTATTAAAGCGCAGATCCTAATGATTTAGGATCTGCGAGAAATTTCTTAAAGTAATTTTAATTGATCTTCGTGACTAACTTTTGGATGCATTGGGTTTTCTGCGTGTTCATGACTTATTGTTTTGTAACCCCGTCCATAAATATATGGGTTAAATAGATAGTCATAATTTTTATCTGCCCAAGCCTCAAGCTCGTCTTTAAAATTTTGAGTGATAAATGATTGCTGATTGTATTTGGCAAAATACGCTTTTAAAAATGGGCGAAGGCCACCTTTGTCTTTTAAATCATAATTTAAGTAGGCCATAAATCTCGCGCCTTTTGAATAAGCAGCACGGTCAGTTGTTCTTCTATATTCTGAGTGGGCGCCCATCTTAGAAGGTGATAATGAACCAATTGCTCTTGAATCATATCCATTGTCTCTCCAGCTTGCGAGAGCTTCGTCAATCCAACCATTGTTACCACGGCTTGGCATCATGGACCTGGCAAAGTATCCATGGTGCAGCTCATGTCCAAGGGCCCTCATACTAGTTCTTGTTGCACCGGCATACTCCATACCACCACTACCAGCTCCATAGACAATGAGAAAGTCATGAGGCCACGGCCCATAATCTTTTTCAAGCTCAGCTAAAATCCGAAGAGAAGAAATCATAAAACGACTTGTATCCCAGCTTGAATAAATAGTGACGGGAATTTCACGTCCATCAATACTTTTGTAAATATTATTTTCTTCAGAGAAAGCACCCTCTTCCATTAAGTGAAAATAAATAGACGATGATGTGTAATGCTCCGGGTATTTAATGAGGAATTTATTTTGTTCTTCTTCCGTAACCTCACCATTCGTTCTAATGATATGTTTTTTTTCAGAACCAATGATCTCTACTTTAAAATTATTTTGATACTGATCATACTCAAGGTTTGAGGGAAGATAAGCCTCAAGAAACCTTCGATCACTTAAGTCACTCATCCAAAAAGCACTTCTTACAGTTTTTGTATAAGAGTCATAGGAGATCAGTCTTTCAATATTATTTACAATTTTTAATGTATGCGTTCCGGCTTCTGTCACTTTATTGATATAGCGTACTTGAGATCCAGACTGAGCGATTGTGTGTGACGTAGAAGATGTTAGTTCTCCATTGATCGTAATTGACTCTGGTTGTTCAACAAGATCAAATATGATGTTGCCCTGTACGGGTTGATATAATGTAATGGTTGTCTCTGCTGTAGTTTTTTTATTAATTACGTCATAAATAATTTTTGAGGTTGCTTCAGAGAAATCAACAAAAACGAGTTCTTTACTTCCTCTGGAGTCAGAGAACTTTAAATTACCTGGTGCGTATAGTGCGAATGCATTAAACGATAGAAACAAAAATAAAACTAAAACTTTCTTCAATTCAAATCCTTTAAATTAAAACTCAGTTTCAATTTTAAATTATCCTAAAATTTGATGGGCTCATGTTATAAAATATTAGAAATTGGAGTTTAAGTATGAAACTTGAAGAGTTTTATCAATTTTACCTTAGTGAGCATAAAAATGTGACTAATCGCCGACTTCATTTTTTTGGAACAATGGGAGCATTGATCCTTTTTTTGTTATTTTTGTTGATGAAAAAATTTTATTTAATCCCCATCGCTTTCCTTTTTGGTTACGGACCTGCTTGGGCAGGGCATTTCTTTTTTGAAAAAAATAAACCAGCTTCATTTAAGTATCCATTTTATTCGTTTATTTGTGATTGGATTATGGTCAAAGATATTATTCTAGGAAAAGTATCTATTTGGAAAAAATAAAATATTCTTTATTTAAAAAACAAATAACCAGTGTTTAATTTAAATAAAAATCTAAGTCTTCCTCACATATAGGCAAAGCAAAATTGTCAACTAATGTTATAATGTTTACTAAACAATAAAAAGGTTGAACGTATGAAGTACTTAGTCATTTTATTAATTTTGTTTATACAGGCTTGCTCTGATGGTGGCGGTCAGGATGCCGGGGTGGCATTAATTCAGGACCAAACCTTTTCGGGCTCTGCAGCAGGGGAGCCGGTCTCTATCCAAATAGTTGCCTCTTTAAATAAAGAATACATTGACTCAAGCCTAACGAACACAAGTAGTACCTTGGCAGGGGTCGCTTTATACGGGGCTCATATTTACAAATTAACTTACGTTTCTAACGATGCTAACAAAGGAAGCGACACATTCAACGCTTCAGGCTTATTGATTGTTCCTTATTCTGTCGAGGATGATGCCAATAATTCAGCTCCATGGGTCGTTTTAAGTCATGGAACTATTGTTGATAATGCGAGTGCACCCACGAACAATCTGCGTGAAGGTTTACTGGAGGCAAGCCTTGGGTTTATCACTCTTGTTCCAGATTATATCGGCTTCGGTGAAAGTTATAGCTCCGATCCATCGACAAGAATCCATCCATACATTATAGGTTCAAGTTATGCGAGCGACGGGGTTAATATGATGAATGCTGCTAAAAGTGTTTTATCAACCATGGGAATTACTCCAGGCAGACTTTATTTAAAAGGCTATTCTGAAGGTGGTTATGCGACACTCGCTCTTCAAAAAGAGTTAGAAACTAATCATAGCTCCACATACACAGTTACCGCCAGCGCGCCAAGTGCTGGCCCATATTCCACAGTTGGTCTAGGTGCCTTATTGACGACTTCTCTTGCCGACACAACTATTTCACCTACGCTTTTTGGTTTCTTAGCGACAAGTTATTATTACAATTATTCTGCTGTAGCCTCTGAGTATGATTTAAGTGCAGTATTTAACCAAACAGATAGTTATGATGAGGAAACACTTTTTAACGGACAAAAATCTTCCACCGAAACAGAAGCGGTTTATGCAGGTCTAAGTATATCCACAATTAACGGATTATTAAGTTCAAGCGTCGTCTCAAGTATGGGCACGCAACTTGGAGCCGTTTATCTTGGTTTTTCAAATTTAGCAGGAGACAGTGGAGCGAGTTTTGGTTTAGCCGCAACCTCATTGACTGACTCTTTTTCATCGAGCTTACTAACTAATGACCTTTTAATGCAGTCATACCTAGAGACTGCTCCAAATCAGTACTTCCCTCGAGTGACAACAATTTTTTATCATTGCTCAGACGACGACACGATTTATCCCGATGGTACAACTGCCGCAGTTGCTGCTTATACTGGCCTAGAAGCAGCCTACGGAGTTAGTAGTTCAAATATAAGCTCAGTTACCTCTAGCACTGGGGGTCATGGTACATGTCCTTATATTTTTACACCGGCGATTTGCTTCGCTCAGTTAGAGGCTGTCGGTGGGTCGAAAGCTACTTTGGATGCGGCTGTTGCAGGAGGACAGGTTCCCCTCAGTTACTGCGATTAGACTTACTAATTAGTAAAGGAGAGATCTTGTCTCTCCTTTATTTTCTAGTCTACGGTTGAGACTCTTTCAACGGATTCAATAATTCTTTCTTTTCCTTTAATCCCGCAATCGTAAACTCGATTTGATCTATTCATTGAGAACATTAATGGAGCATGGACAGAACAATTAAATGAGTTAACAAATGTTTTGGAGGATTTTAGAATATGATTAATTCTTAACTTAGTAGGAGAGTGATGTCCATCGTCTCCATTATGAG
>DCQT01000104.1 GCA_002323535.1 Bacteriovoracaceae bacterium UBA1511 | reverse complement strand
GAAAAATTTGAAAGTACATATTTTCCTACTTCATTAACCATATCCATGGGTACTCGAAGTGAAAGGCTTGTCTTGATTTCATTCCACTTAGGGTCAAATTGAGATAAAAATTCATCATCAGAAATAGGAGCTCTAAAAGTAAATGAAATATTTTTTTCGACTCCTAGGATTTTTTCAAAGTCATGAATTTTTCCATCGAACCTTTTTTTGCCATTAAAAATTAAAACGAGATCCTCACATAGCGCTTGAACGTCGGCCATGTAATGTGATGTTAGGATGATAGTGCACCCAGTTTTTCCGTGATAATCTTTTATAAACTTTCTCATATTCTCTTGAGCGATCAGATCCAGGCCAATTGTTGGTTCATCGAGAAATAACACCTCCGGGTCATGAAGAAGAGAGGCCATCAACTCCATTTTCATTCTCTCTCCAAGACTTAATTTTCTAATTTGAACATGAAGCAAATCAGTAACACCAAGCATTTCACTCATCATTCGAAGGCGAGTTTTAAATTTTTCCTCAGGTACTTCATAATATTTTTGAAGTAACTCAAGACTATCAAGAGCGGGTATATCCCACCAAAGTTGAGATTTTTGTCCCATGACAAGGGCTATTTTTTTTCGAAGCTCTTTATCTCGCTCCCATGGATTTTTACCAAGAACCTGAAGCTCACCGTCACTTGGAACAATTATGCCAGTAAACATCTTCATCAGGGTCGTTTTACCAGCACCGTTAGGTCCCAGTAGGCCAATGATTTTTCCTTTTTCTATTTCTAGATTGAATCCGTTGACGGCATACTTTTCTTGATACTCTCGATTAAAAATTGATTTTACCGAACCTTTAAACCCAGAGGCTTTTTTATAGCTAACAAACTTTTTAGATAAATTATTGGCGAAAATTGCGTATTTTTTTTCCATTGAAAAATACTAGTCACAGGTAAGCCGTTGATCAACTTAAAATACTTTTGACAACGCGATAGGCACTACTGAAACATCCTTGAAACAAGTAGCCACCAGTAGGAGCATCCCAATCCAACATTTCTCCCATAAAATAAAGACCCAGGTGCTTTTTTGACTCTAAAGAATCGGAAACCTCTGAGAACTTTATGCCTCCTGATGAGGAGATCGCCTCATCAATTGGCCTTGCCTTAAAAAGTGTTATCTTGAAAGATTTTAACGAGCAGGCCACTTTCTCATCTGAAAAATAGTGCTCTTTTGAAAGAGTCTCTTTTAGAAGAAGACTCTCAACCTTCGTCAGCTTTAAACTCTTTCTCAGTTGATTTCCTCGAGAGTCCTTTAACCTTTTATTACTCAAACTATTTTTTAACTCATCAAAACTAGAATCAGGTCTTAAATCTATCTCCAGCGCAAACTCTCCGTTATCTATTATTTCTTTTTGAATTTTCTTAGAAAAGGCATAGATAAGCCCCCCTTCAACGCCAAAAGGCGTAAGCATCAGCTCACCTTTTTTTCCAAAAATACTCACATTTTTTAGCGGGTCATGATCTAGCATCGCCTTCAGACTGTCCGGCCATTTCGCTTCATATCCACAGTTCATTGATAAAAATGGGGATATCTCTAAACCTAGGCGATTTATCAGCTTCACCCAGCTGCCATCGCTCCCGGTTTTTTTCCAGCTCTTTCCGCCTAGTCCCATGACAACTATATTGCTTGAAATAGATATTTCTTTTTTTGACTCAAGGCTCAAAAAATCTAAATTAAATGCCTCATCAACCTTTTGAAGGCTTACCAAACGATGATTTAAAAAGAGGTTAAAGTTTGAGTATTGCCTTAATGCATCAAGCCAATTTCTAAGCATATGCGCCGCTGTCAACTCCTTTGGGAAGACTCTTCCACTTGATCCAACAAAGGTTTCAACGCTAAGACCTTTGCAAAAACTAATCAAATCATCTGGTGAGAATTCACTAATTAATGACGAAAAAAGCTCTTCGTGACCCTCATAATTTTTTATAAACTCATCTCGCTCTTCAGAATGGGTTAAGTTCAGCCCACCTTTTCCGGCAACAAGAAACTTCTTTCCCACACCACTTGAATGATCATATAAATCAACCCCGATTCCAGCTTCGAGAAGTTTATAGGCGGCAAATAAACCACTAACCCCAGCACCGACAATGACTACTTTACTCTTCAAAAACACACTCCAAAAAGATCAGACTAATTGATAGAAAAAACAAAACCTTACAGCACCTTGTGACAACTTGTCTTATCATTAACAAGGTGGAAAAATATTATGTCAAAAAAGTTTTAAGGTTTCTAAACTATTTTGACTCGAAGGAAAAATGAATTTTCTTCAGACCCTTAAAAAAGAGGTTTAAATGGATTTAACAGTTGGGGATATTATTTCAACACAAACAATTAATGCTGGAGAATTTCAAGGAATCACCAAAGAAGTTCTTGCAGGTTTAGATATGGAAATGGCGAAAGTTTACGAGAGTGCTAAAGACATCACCCACTACCTTCCGCTTAAAGAGCTTGAAAAAGCGGAAAAACTTCCCTCAAAAGAATATTTTGAAAAAAGTCTTAAGCACTTCAAAAAGCTTACAACAGAGGACCTTCCAGATATCCAGGCATGTGATCGATATGAATACTTTAAGACTCAAGTTGAAACAAAAGGCCTTAAAACATTCATGGAAGTTTTTAAGTTTCTTTTACTTCTAGACAGTACTAAATCTCTTAACATTCACGAAAAGAAATTCTTAAACAAAATGAAAGCTAAGTTCACCACAGATACAGAGCTAATCCTGGGCTGGGACAAGCTCGAAACAAGAAAATACATTAAAATCCAATAAAATAAAAAAAGCCGCTCAATGAGCGGCTTTTTTTATGTGAATAAACGTTAACATCATGCTCCATCAATCTCATCCAAAAATCTCGTGTTTTTTTTGTAAAGTATTTTTAACCCTTAACTTTTCCAGTCCAGAGAGCTCCCTTGCGGTTCATGAATTATTTTTTATAAAGAAAAATCAAACGACACTTTTGAAATGTAAATGTGTCTAATAAAATTCCTAGTTGACTCAAAAAAAGCCTGTGCTAAATTACATGTATTCAAAAACATGAACGATTGTTCATATAAAAAAATAGGAGTTTTTATGTCAATTACGAAAGAATCTGTTATTGCTGTGCAAAATCAATGGGGCGAGGGAATTGTTAAAATAGGAGCAGCCTTTACAGAAAAGCAAGACTACACAGCTGTTGCGAAAGAGCATATTGATACACTTTACGCTTATGATCTTTCACCTGTATTATTTAAACCGACTAAAGCGGCCCAGGATCAATTTAGATCAAATAAAGATACTGCTCTGTCTTACTTTGTTGCTACAAATGGAGCATGCTCAGAAGATAAAGGCTTTGCAATACAACCATGGACAAAAGTAAGGTTTGAGAATTCTGATATTATTGTTCAAGGAAATACGGCAGTAGCTATGGGTAACTACTACTTCACGACTACAGAGGGAGAAGAGGTTAAAGTAGAATACACATTTGGTTACATGCAAGATGCTGATGGCAACCTTAGAATCAATGTCCATCATTCATCAGTACCTTTCTCTGCATAATTTATGAGTGAATGGACGTTCTTTTCTAACCATGCACATGCGCTATTTGTGCTCTCAATTCGCGAAAGTATTACCGTGCGTGAGTTGGCAAGTGAGGTTGGGATCACTGAAAGGTTCGCTCATAAAGTAATTTCTGATCTTTTTGAGGATGGGTACATCACAATTGAAAAGGTTGGAAGACAAAATCAGTATAAAGTGAATTTAAAAAAGAAACTAAGACATTCCGTAGAGGAACACATTAGCACAGGGGATTTAATCGAATTAATATCTCGTAAATAAAAAATTCTAACCATATGATTTTCCCTCCTCAAAGTGACCTTTGGGGAGGTTCTTAAATTATTTTATCAAATTGCCTTGGAAAATTTATAATAACTAGCTTTTGCCTAGCAGCGCATCATACATCTGGACGACTTTTTTAAACTCAGGAAACTTCCTAGACTTAAAATCATAATGCTCTCTTTTTTTCTTAAGATAAGACAGATGTGAATTATCATTCAAATCAAACGCTGACTCACCAATCAAGCTTAGAGGCTTTTCAAATACCTCGGCAACACACATGATCTCGTAGTACTTTCCATTATCTTTTACAAGTCCTTCCTGATCTACGCCAAAGCCTTGCCCATTTAATTCTTCTCTTAACTCAACCGGTCTATTTTGGGGAGCCAGCACAAAAATCGGAGATGAATGAGGATTTTTATGGGTGATTGATTGAACAATTTCCCAAATTAAATCTCCTCCTACTCCACAAATCGCAACCACTGGAAGATTTTCTGTGTATGTAAAATTTTGTCCCTTTATATCAAGGCAAGTAATTCTACTTTTTTCAGATTCACTTATTTTATCTTGAAGTTTTTCAATGATCGTTTTCACTGGATCAACAAAGTACATCCTTTTTGAAAAACTCTCCGAGATGAAAAGACCAAGATGCCCATGGTCACAACACATATCTACAAAAGACTCAGCGTCCGCAAGATACTTACTTGAAAAATCAGCAACCTTTAAAAGTCTTTTACCTAGCCTTTGTTTCATTTATTTCCACCTAAAAAGCAATCAGCAGAGTGATCTTGGTAAATACCAACTGCCTGTAAAAAGGCATAAATTATTGTTGGGCCAACAAAACTCAGCCCGTAACTTTTAAGCTCTTTTGAGATTTCCCGACTTAGACCATCCTCAGTAGGGTAATCACTCATGCTCTTAAATCGATGAGGAACTTGCTCATAATCAACTTTCCCCCAAAGGTAGCCTGAAAAGCTACCAAAACACTCTTGGATTTTTTTTATTCCAATCGCATTTTTCCTAATTGAGTAGATTTTTAATCTATTTCGAATTAGTCCTTCATTCAAAAGAGCCTTTTCGAGCTTTTCATCTGAAATTTTGGCCATTTCATCTATTTTTAACCCATTGAAGACTCTCAGATACTCATCACGTTTCTTCAGAACAGTCTCCCAACTAAGGCCTGCCTGAGCGCCCTCAAAAATCAATGCCGCAAACAAAGAGTCATCATCACAAATAGGCTTTCCCCACTCTAAATCATGATACCTGACATACTCCTCATTTTTTAAATTTAACCACGGACACCGAGTCTTCATCATTCCTCTTGCCAAAAAAGCTATTTTCAACCTATTAGATAATTTATGATCAGAAAACAAGTATGCGGTAAATTTAAAACAGCAAAAATTATTGACCTTCTTCCTCATGAGAAGGTTAACTCTACTCATGTTGATAAATTAATAGAATTAATCCAAAACCATAAATTCTTTACGAAGCCGATTATTATTGATCAAAAAACCAGGCTCATCGTTGACGGACATCATCGGTTCAATGCGGCCATGGCACTTGAGCTATCTTTGGTCCCAGTTTTTGAAATCAATTATCATCAAAATAGAGTAAAAGCCTTCAAGGGCAGCCTAGAAGGATCTCTCTATTCAAAGGACCGTATTGTAAAAAGGGCAATCGCCCGAGAACTTTATGAAAGTAAAGATACTTACCACGTCTTCGCCTCAAAAAAAGGAAGCCTTATAACCCTCGAGGATGCAATCCCTAAGCTTAAACCAGTTCCTCTAAAAAAACTTTTCTAAGAAAAAATATTAATTACTGAATTTATGGATACGTAAAAAACAGAAAGGACTAGCGCTAAAAGCGTTAGGTTAACAGTATGTTTTATCAGCTTGTATAAAAACATGTTGGTTTGTTTTAAGGTGCGTACCTTCATCATTACAGGGGTAATGCCAGAAAAAATAAGATTAACCAACCCTTTTTTATCGCCTTCAAGGTTTGGAACAATAGAGGCTTTAAAACAAAACTTAGCGATCGCATTAACAATTGAGCCAGGAAAATACATCGGTCGATCAATATCACACATTAAAATTAATCTATCTTTATTAGAGTCATTATTAGCGTAATGGATATAGGTTTCATCGAAAATAAAGGCATCCCCGTCTTTCCAATAGTAGTCATTACCGTCAACATTAATAAAGCATTTAGGGTCCCCTGGCGTATCAAGAGAAATGTGTAATCTTAATGAACTTGCAATAGGGTCGAGATGTCTTGTGAGCTTAGAGCCAACAGGCAATAGAGAAAACATGGCCCCATTTACTGTTTTTAAACTTTTTAAAATATCTACTGTTTTTGGACAATGGTCCAGGGCTGATTTATGCGTGTAACCATACCAATTAATATAAAACTTAGACCAACCATATTTATAAAACGTTCTAAAACCTAAATCATAGTAACTAGCAGAGGATTGTTTCGTCGTCTGATCAAAAAAACCTTTTTCTTTTAGCGACTTTACCTCATCTCTAATCACTTCCCAGTTAGCTTGAATTGACTTAAGTTCCGGGAAATCATCAATATTCATGATAGCCTTTTTTGCATGGGGCTTTGTAAACAAATATAAAAAACAATTAAATGGCGAAAATAAAGGCCACCCCTTTCGAAGATATTCAGGCACTCCGGCGTATCGCTGCTGTCCTCTTTTTGCGTAAACATAGTAAAAGCTCAAAAGAGAAAAAATAATTAGAAAGGAAAAAGTCATTATTTCCATTAGATGCCTCAGTTATTTCTTGGCTTAATTATTAGCAAAACTCGCTTATTTAGTCAGGCTTATAAGTCAAATTTACCATTTTTTGACTCTCGTAACCTAATGAAACCCTGTATATATTTCAGTCTTTCACACCCAAATCTCAACTTTTGGTAGAAGTTTTCAATTAAATCTAAAAGAAGGATTGGCCTAAATGAAAACTCTTTTTGTCTTAATTTCATTTTTAGTAGTTTCTAACTCTCATGCTTACTACTACTACCTCTACCCAAAAAAATCAGAATCTAAAACATCGGCTAAGTACAGATACGCCTATCCTATAAATAAAACCACAGAAGAAACAACTTTTGGCGCAAGGGCTGCCTCTGGTTTCTCTATGACTTACCCTGAATCTTACATACATATACTTTCTCATTGCTTTGGCTTAACAACAAACCTTGAAAAGCTTGTTCTGAGAGGACTAAAGCAAGAGGACAAAAAAACAAAAAGAAGACTAAGCTGCTACACTGTAGGACTTGGTAAAAAGCTTAGAGACTTCACCCACAATGGAAAAACAGCGATGGAGATTGCAGAAGAGTCAAATAATCATACTGCAATCGACTATATGCTTAGTCTTTAATTCATTAAAAAACAAAAAGAGCCTATAGCTCTTCCGAAAAAATTTTCTCGGTCACTCTCCAAAACTTCTCTTGTTTTCTCGCGATGACAAATGCAGGAGTTCTAAGGAGTTTTTGATACTTAATCACCTCATCCGAAGTTTCAAAAGATATTTCGAGTTCTGGGCGTCTCATGTGTGACCTTAGAAAGTTAATGTTAAACTTTTTCTTTGAAGTCTGATTATTTAGATAATATGCTTCACGAAGGTACTTTGCATCAAAATCATAATACCTAATTTCTAAGTATTCATTTCCTTTTTTATCCCAGCGTTTTTCGTAGCTTACTGAATCCGGTTTTAGAACATGAGCATTTTTTGACAAGCGTGCCTGTTTAAGCTTTGAGTCTGCATCAATTAAAACGGCCTGACACTTTTGGCATTCTCTGGCGGTGATATCATTTTCCTCCCCACACTGATGACAAAACTTGGCCCGGAAGCGATAGCCACAGGGAGTAACATCAAGAGTTTCGCTATCAAAATGAGCCCCGCGACACTTTCTTCCGTAATGCTCAATCATCTCACCTTCAAAATTCGTTCTTCCCCAAAAATTATTTTCAAATCCGCATTTTGGACAATCAACAAACACTGGAACCGACTCTTTTGTCGGCCGCTTATCGCTTATTTCAGGACTGTAAATATCATGCCCCATTCCAGCATAATCAAGGATAAAACAATCCCTCTTGTCAGGGTCTATACGAAGTCCCCTCCCAATAATTTGTTGATATAAACTAACCGATTCAGTAGGTCTTAAAATAGCAATTACATCCACATGAGGGGCATCAAAACCTGTGGTTAAAACGGAAACGTTAACAAGGTACTTAAACTTTCGGTCTTTAAACTCTTGAATAATCTCGTCCCGCTCATCATTCTCTGTGTCACCTAAAACAATTTGTGCGTCACCTTCTGGAAGGTAATCAAGTATCTCTTTTGCATGCGAGACAGTGGAGCTAAAAATCATTACTCCCTTCCGATCATAAGACTCTGTTATATTAACAATATTTTTAATAATTAGGGGCGTGAGTCTTTTCTGAGTCTTTAGCAATTCTTCAACTTCACTTGTTGTATACATTCTGCCCTTTTGAGTAAGTTCAGAAAAGTCATAACAAGTCACTGGTATATCAACCTTTACCGGTTGAGTCAGAAATTTATTCTTAATCATATATTCAAGCGGAAGTTCAAAAACACAATGCTTAAAAAAGCGAGGCTCTTTAGATTTGATCTCTCCTAAATGATTAAACTCGTAAATCCATCCAAGTCCAAGCCTGTATGGAGTCGCAGTTAGCCCAAGAATGCAAAGGCTTGGACAATTCTCCTTTAAGGTTTCTATAACCTGTTTGTACTGAGTTCCTCCTTCCATACTGATACGGTGACACTCATCAATGATTAAAAGAGAGAAATCGTTAAAAAAACTTCTTTTTGCTCTTGCAACTGATTGAATACTACCAAAAATCACTTTACCAGTTGTTTGCTTTTGATTTAGCCCCGCTGAATAGATTCCTGCTTTTAGTCCATAGCTTTCATACTTACTATGGTTTTGCTCAACTAGTTCTTTAACGTGAGTGAGAACTAAAACTCTTCCCTTGGCGATTTTTGCTAGCTCAGCAATGACAATACTTTTCCCAGCACCAGTAGGAAGAACAATGACTGCAGGATCTTTGCTTTTTTTGAAATACCCAATGGTTTTATCAACAGCTTCTTGTTGGTAAGGTCTTAATTTAAACATTTGAGGATTTTAGAGTTTTTAAGCCATAAATTACACCAAATTTTACAAATTATAACTAAACATTGGAAAATACTAAGAAATTAACTTAGGTTTTTATAGTGAGAAGAATAATACTCTTATTTCTAATGATTTTAAGTTTTAACGCTTTAGGATTTAAAGCGACTGTCACAGCACCCATCTTTTCTCCAATTGCCGAAAATATCCAAGGAATTACTCAAACTGAAGACTTTTGGTTCATCTCTAATCAATACACCATTTTCAGAGTGCCAAAAGTCAAACGCCTTGTTCCTAAAAACTTTTACCCTAATATAATCACTGACTACCCAAGAATAAAAATCCCAAGACATCTTAGAGAATTAGGCTACAACCACTTTGGCGGAATCACCATTTACAAAAACTTCATAGTCGTTGCCCTAGAGAGAATTAGCCCGATGAAGCTTTTATTTTTCGATATCTTCACGCTCGAGCATATGATTACTTATAATGTTCCTTTAAACCTTGAAAGTCTAAGCTGGGTAGCCTCTAACGGGAAAAAGATATATTTTTCAGAAAATAAACTTGATAAATCAAGCCCACTTTATGAACTATCCCTAGAGAAAAATACTCTAGTCAAAAATTTTATCCCTGCAAAAATATCGAGAATTCAAGGTGGAACGATTTCTTTGAGTGGAAAAACACTTTTTTTGGCCTCTGACCAAGGAAGCCGTGTCGGTGGAATTTACTCTATTAATCTCAATAATCTTAACGTTAAGCATGAAGTTGGTATAATATATAATCGTGGTTTTCCTGCTTACCAAGAAATTGAAGGTTTAACTTTAAATAGCTCTGATAACCCAGGTAAAATCACATTATTGCTTCTAGATAATAATATTGTTGAAGATTCCTTTCATTTTATTGAAATTTCAGGTTTTAAAGAAAGCTCACTTAAAAAAATATAAATTTTACAGCTCTTTCAAACCGTTCTTTTCAGCACGTATAAATCGTTCCTATATTTGAAAAATGCACTCAAAGTCTTTAGTTATTTTTTCCATTTACCTTTTTGCAAACATATCCTTTGCAGGGCCCTTAAGTGAAGCAGAGTTCAATCAAGTAATAAAAGAAGCAGAGGAGTTTTTCGCTCCCATTTACTTACAAAATGGAAAGGTTTTCACTATAGAATCTGACTTTAGCTATAATGAAAATAATGCCAAGGCATCTGCTTATAGCATCGATCACTACTACATCGAATTATATGGCGGACTAGTAAAACACCCAACGGCCACAAAAGATTCTTTTAGAGCAGCTATTTGTCATGAGGTAGGCCATCACTTTGGCGGCAGACCATTGGTTCCCAAATATTATAAAGAATACTTTCTTTTCAGAGGATCCTCTGAAGGGCAGGCAGATTATTGGTCAGCACACACATGTCTAAAAAAATGGTTAGAGTTAGAGGATCACGAAAAGATTCTTCGGCAAGGTAGTTTTTCTTTTAAGGATCTAAAGTTCTGCCGTAACTATTTCAGGGAAGAGAATGAATCTCTTCTCTGCACAAGAATAATTACTGCATTTAAAAATATGTTTTCCGTAAAAATTGAAACAAAACCATTTGTTCATTTTCTATCTCCCTATAAGGAACAAACAATCCCCCTGGCCGCATCTGTTATACATCCCAAAAAAGACTGTAGGATGGAAACTATTTATGCTGGAGTAATTTGCCCCCAAGGGAATGAATATGGATGCTTATTATCTGGAAATCGTCCTGAAGCATCTAGGCCATTATGCTGGGTGGGGCTCGAAGAAATATTGGAATATGAAGTCCCAAAACTCCCTCGGGGAGAGGTCCGAAGGATTCAAAAGCTATTGATGAAGATGAATTTAAAGGGATTTAATTATGACTTTTATGAAGATGAAGAGACCAAGTATCTAGGTCAAAAGCTGTCAAAAAAACATGAGCAATTTATAAAAAACTTAAACCTTGGCCTTACACATAAATAAGCCTACTTAATTTTAAGTAGGCTTATTAGAGTAATTAAACTTATTGATCTCTAACAACCATTGATTTCACAAGCTTATCATGCCAAGCTTGCTTCTTCTCGCCAAAAAAAGCCCAAATATATCCCATCATTCCAATAGAACTAATTATTTTTCCAATTACTTCTCTCATAAAAACAGAACCGAACCCCCACTCCTTGTTATCTCCAATCCGTATAACTTTTAAACCAAGAAGTTTTTTACCGGGTGTCGCAGACCACTTTTTCATTGAGTAAACATAGTATCCAATATTAAATATGAGTCCTACTAAAGCAGCTACGATAAATATTGTGCCTACACCATCTATGGCAGCATTATTTCCTGCCGCCAACTGTTCCTGTGACACAGGACTTAATTTTTGAATGCCCGCTTGAAGTATCAAGTTAAAAGATGTGACAATTGTTCCATCTACCATAGCTGCGACAAATCTTTTAAAAATTCCTGATGGCTCGTATTCAACTTGATCCTCAAGCCCTCCATCATGAGCTTTAAGTACCGGTCCTGTTGCCGATTTAGTTTCTCTCAATGCACCCATATAACCCCCTTATGTTTATGCACTTTTTTTATTATTAATTTGATATACGTTTTCCTTATTTTTTAACCAAAGAGAGTACAGCTCTTTGGTGCTAGAGCTTTTTAATAATGTATCTATTCTTTTTTGATTTAATTTGTTTTTATCAATATGATCAAAAATATTCTCGATAGTTTTAATAATCTTATTTTGAAGTAACCTTTTCTTTTTAGACTTAAAAAGAAAGTGATCATAAAGCTTAAGCGCTAAAAAGTACTTTCCATTGTCCAATGCTGCATCAGCTAGGTTTATAATTTGTTTTTGACTTAGTCCCTTCAACAGTTCTGAGTATTCTAAATTCAAGGGAATAAATTTTAAGACATCTAAGGCACTGGAATAGTCTTTGTGGTAGCAGGCTCGCCCAACAAATGGTTCTGTATGTTTGTTTAAATAAAAGGTATCAGTGTCATCAATCTTTTTAAGTGCAAAAATCTGCTCTGTAATATCAACAAGTAGTTTTTCTTGAACCTCTTTATTCATTGGGTTTATTTTTAAAAGGCGGCTGTATTCATTCAAGCGAGCTTCTTTATTTTCAATTTTCATTGCCTTATTAAAATCAATAACTTCAGAGGGGTATATAAATGGCCACTTCAACTTCTCTTTTTTGAGATAAATGAGAGAAAAGACTACACCTGTGCAAAAGCCTCCTAAGTGAGCTAAGTGCGCAATGCTTCCTTGAGGGTTAACGAGACCTGATACATCACCGAGCACAAAAAAGACGGGAACTGCAAATTTCATCTTGATTAAAAATGTTTTTGAAAAACATAAAACTTTTGGGATCGGAGTTAGGCCAGCAGCAAAATATAATTTAAAGTAGTGCTTAAAAAACAAAACATAAAAAGCACCCACAACACCCAAAACATTTGCGCTTGCTCCAAGAAGATATACACCTTCTTTTAAAAAGAATGCATTAGCAAATAATCCTACAGTTCCTGTTAAAAAGTAGGCACCAAAAAACATAAGACTTCCAAGTCTTGCTTCAAGATAGATCGCGAAAAAAATAAATGATAGTAAGTTTCCAAAAAGATGAAAATAATCTGCGTGTGTGAACTGTCCCTTTAGAAGACTGAGAAAATTTATATTATTTCTAGTTAAAAGATTGTTTTCTTTCTTAAAATCGGCTAACTCTTGCTTCACTTTTCCCATTCGCTCTAAATACAAATCTGCTCTTTCTTGGGAGGGAAAGTATTTATGTGGGTCTTTTAAGATTCGCTGTAATTTTATTCCATGGGAAATTTTTTGTGAAAGAATATCCTTAAAACCCTTAAAGTCTATTTTTTCCTTATTTCCGTTGTCATCTTTCTCAATAATATTTTCATTACCATCTCCGACCTTTTCTTCCCCCTCAGCCTGGCTAATCTTTCTTGAATCTTCCTCTATTTTTTGTTGTTTATTCTTTTCTATAGATTCTTGTATTACTTTACATTCCTCGGCGTATTCTTTTGACTTTTCGCTTAAGCAAAAATTAGTCAAACCTGTATTTACAATACTTTGAATCTCATATTTTTCGAGTAGCTTCTTTTCTAATGCAACCACATCTGGCTTTTCAAAATACCAGTGACAGGCAATAAGAATTACCGATAAAGCCAGGGTTACATAAGGTGTTCTTGGTGGACGAAGTCCGAGTCCAAGAGGTATTGGAAAAACCATCAATCATCTACGGAAGATGTCCAAAGAAAATTAAGTCATACTCATTTTATTTAAAATAAATAACCAACATCTTCATTTTTATTCAAATTAACTAAAAGAAAGTTATTTACTAAATCATTTTCAACTAAAAAAAGTGTTTGTTTAATTTTCCTGGTCTGTTTTTTCATTTCCAAAAGTCGAGCTCCGCTAAGCTTAGGAGTAGCAATCATTCTTTTACTCATTGGGTTAATCCACTTTCCACTCTTATTTTGAAAACCAAAGTGAAGGTGTGCACCAGTAACTCTCCCTGTTGAGCCAACACTTGCAATCCTTTGATTGATTTTTACCCAATCACCTTTTTTCACATACCTTTTCGATAAATGATAATAGTGAGAGATAGTTTTATCTCGATGAAGAATTGCCAACGTTTTTCCAGCATATTTATTGAACCCAGAGGATATAACCTTTCCAGAGGCTACCGAATATACAGGATCACCCACACGCCCCCTTAAATCTACTCCTCGATGAAAAGCTCTTTTTCCCGTGACTGGATGAATACGATGGCCGAAATGTGAGCGAATATGCATCTTTTTTAAAGGGTACCTTAAGCCTGAACGAATTAACGCCTGCCCGTTTTCTAGGTAATGGGCAGAGTATGTGGAGGAACTTTTATCTGTATAATAATAAGTTTCAAATTCTCCGGACAACTCCCCCCGGTAATTAATATATACGGGTCTTGTTGAAATTACTTCACCATTTATTTTTAATAACTTTAATAAAACTTTAAAATTATCACCTGCACGAGCTTGGTGTCTGAAGTTTATTTTACACATCAAGGCGTTTACAACCTCTGAGGCGGCTCCCTCCTCTACACCAAGTCTAGTAAGGTCGCCTATAAGAGTAGAGTTCTCTCTCAATGTCCCCTTAACTATCTCATGCTCAACGATCGGCTCTTTTTGAATAAGAGAGTAGACCCATATTCCACGCTTCAACATAAGCTGATGAGTTTGAAGCAAATTTTTAAAATACTTAACTTCAAATAATTCAGAATTTTTGAAACGAAGAACTATTTTTTCATCTGGCTTAACGCCAGATAGCTCAACTCGATCTCTCAATTTATTTATGATTACAAGAGCTTGTTTTGGGCTTAGATCAAGCCTCAGCAGCGCTGAAAAAAAACCCTCTCCGTCTTTAACTTTAACACTTTTCGAAGTCTCTATACTGTTGAAAAGATCTCCATCAAGCATCATTGGTACTTTAGAATTAGAATTTGTTGAATTTGAGCAAGAGAAAAGACAAAAAATTAAGTATAACTTTAAAAAAATACTAATCATTCCCTCAAACTACATCAAAATATATATTTATTTAATAGCTCAATAGTCCCAAAACTGGTTTTTGAGACAAAAAATTGACCCTCCAGACTTTAAAAACTCTGATGTGTCCACTGAGTGTACCTTTAGACCTAGATCCCTTGCCGATTTTTGAAATTTCTTTGCATTTTCTTCAACGATAATATTTACGCCATCTGGACAATGAGCGTTACAAGCAAGAAAGGTTTCAGCCTCCATCTCATCTACCTTGATTAATTTCTGAAAGGATTTTTTTAAAGTATCTATGCCATTGTCATCAAAAGCACTCTTAACATAAAAAGCCGTTTCATTGTCCACAATACAAAGACAAGTGTCTAAATGATAAAACTTTTCACTGTTTAATTTGATTAAAACCTTCTCTCCTGGAAGATAGTTATTAATTTCCTCATAAACTTCTTTTTTAGTTCTAAAGCCATAACCACAAAAAAATCTTTTACCTTGGTAGTCTTCAAGGCAATCACCCATGGACTCAAAAGTATTTTTTGGCCGAAAATAATTTTTGATATTCAAGTGTTTTTTTATGTGATCTACCTCTGGCTCACGCTCAATATTATTCATTCTGCTTAAGATCACACCATCTCTTGTCGATATCAATTGGTTCGCCATAAAAACAAGATCCGGTAAATCAGATCTTCCTGGGATCACCTCTACATCAAAGCCTATATTCTCGTAAATAGACCTTAAATTGTACCATTGAGCATTCGCCAAAGTTTTATTAACTTTATTTTCAAGACTCATGTGGGGGTTAATCTTATATACGACATCAAAATGCTCTGGAGATGACATCAATATTTTTTTGGGGAAAACCATTTCACCTTACCTATTACTTACTGCTTTTTACAACTCTTAATAAAAATTTTGGGTTACCGACGATATACCTCTTCCACATTCTTTTAGGTTCTTGATAAATCCTATAAACCCATTCTAAACCTAGTTCCCTCAACCATTGTGGAGACCTCTTATTTTTACCAGAGAAAAAATCAAAGAGACCGCCCACACCTAAAATTAAATTCGATTTTATATATTTTTTATGCTCACTTATCCAAATTTCTTGCATTGGAACACCAAAAGCTACAAATAAAATATCAACATTGAGTTTATTAATTTCTTCTATAATGAATTTACTATGAGTTTTCTTATCAAAATGGCCGTGATGGCCTCCCACTACATTTACCCCAGGATAACTTGAAGTAACTAAAGAAATTAAATTATTATTTACCTCTTGAGTTCCTCCCAGAAAATATAAATTAAATTTTTTAGATTGGCTTAATTCAAGAATTTTTGGAAATAAATCAGTGCCATTGATGTTTTCTTTCATCCGATAATTCTTAAGTCGACTTGCCATCAAAAGACCCATTCCATCAGGAAGAACTAAATCTGCACTAGGTATAATTTTTTTATATTCAGGATGTTCAAAAGCAACATTTAAACAATGAGCATTAACAAAAAAAACTGTTTTTTGAATTCCTGTTAGAATAAAAGAATTGAGGCTCTTTTCAACTTCAGGGTAAGTGGTATTTTTAAAGGTTACACCAAGAACCTCACAACTGTCAGACTCACTTTCATAATTTCGAATAAAAAAACCTAACAACATAAACTTTCCAAGAATAGCTAGGTCTGATAAAAAACTTAATTTTGACAAATATTGCTGATTTGCTTCTTGCACGGTTCTACCTGGAAGTAGAGTCATTTCTTGAATCAAAAAATTTGATATAAAAGCGGGATCACTTACTGACTCTCCATCACCCTCTAATCCGACTAATTCAACTCCATCTGTAGTGATGAAAAAAACACTCTTTAGCAAAAAGTCATAATACGAGGAAAAATTAATCGCCAGCTCCTCTCCATTCATCTTCTTAATAACTCTTGTGTTCACTGGCCCTTTAAAAATTAAAGACAAAATATAAATTATTGGTGTTAACACCATTAAAAAGAGTAAGAGAAACAAACTTGTGATCGTTTTGCCCGTGATGAAAAATCTCCATTAAATACTAATACTTATTATATTTTAATTTACAAAACAGATCATCAAATACTTAGATTAAAAATTACTTTTAATATGAGTCGCAGACCTAATTACCTCAAGGGGAATTCCTGACTTGTTAGCTTCAATTACCCTAGACACACAAAGACACCACCGATCGCCTGGAACCAAACCTTTAAACCCATACCTAGGATTGGGAGTACTAAGGTCATTACCCATTTTTTTTGTGTACGTGAGAAACTCCTCACTCACCTGCGCACAAACGAAGTGCTCTCCCCTGTCACTTGGTGAATAATCGCAATATCCACTTCTGGTATAACCGGTCATTGGATCCGTTGAACAGACTTTTAATGCACCACCGTCGATGTTCACTCTTTCGCTCTTTTTTCCAGATATATTACTTTCAAGTAAACAGTTTTTATTGTTACAAGATTGAGACGACCAAGTACTAAAACTCGTTAGGAATAAAACAATAAACAGTAAAAAATATGAATCTTTCATAAATTCATATTGCCGAATTTTTAAATTTTCTAAAAGTAACAACTTATCGACATGGTTTTAAGAAAATAATAAAAGTAATAGATATGGAACGCTTAGGTGTGAAAATTTGAGACAAAAAAAACGGCCTAATAACAGACCGTTTTTTATTTTAATATGTATCTCTAAAGATTAATATTTGCTGTAGAACTTAAACTTTTTCCCGTTTCTTACATCAAAAAATGTTTTTGTATCAACAACGTCAACATTAATTGGGTAGTCCATTCCTGTTGCACAAGTTGCTGGAGTAGAAACAGTTGGGTTTTGTCTAAAGATAATGACTACTGTGTTACCTTTTTGCTCTAAAACTTGGTAAGCACAAGCATCACCGTTACCAGCTAGGTATAATCCACGCTCTAATTTTGCCGTTGTTTGGTGGAAATTAAACGTTACGCCGTTTCTAACGTCAACAAATGTCTTCGCGTCGACAACATCAACTTTGATTGGATAATCAATACCGTCAGCACATGGCTCACCTAAGTCAGAAGTTGGGTTATGTCTAAAAATAACAACAACAGAATCAGCTTTTTGCTTAACAAGTTCGTAAGCACAGCCTCCATTTTCAGGTAAGTATAAACCAGTTTTTAAAGTCTCAGTTGCAAAAGAACCGAAACTCAATACTAACATAATAGCAATAGCGATTAATTTCATTTTTCTTCCTTTGATTTGGTGCCAATAATATATGCTTGCCTTCTAGCGCGAGGTTTTTATCTCTGTAAACTAAAACCGAAAGAATTAGACAAAAGTGGAATGATATTAGAAGCTTAGACAGTGTTTTTTCCCTTTCAATATTGTGTGTTTTTTCCACGATAAGGCAATTCAGTAAGGATAAAATTAAAAACAAATTAGAAATTTGTTAGGAGCTAAAAATGAGTGCGGTAGAATTTAAAGGACCGATCTTAATTACAGTAGGAATGCTATTATTGTATTACGCTTTTTTGATGAATATTTTAAGAACTCGAGTGAGGCTTCATAAAAAATATCAAAAAGAAGGAAAAAAGTTTGATCGTTATCTATCTGGAGATAGAGAAATGCTCGCGGCTGACAGAATTCAATTAAATCTTCTTGAACACATGCCACTTTTTTTAACTCTTCTTTGGCTAACCGCCTTTTTTGATAACGTGGAGAATGCAACTTGTGGAGGAACGATTTACCTTATCTCGAGAGCTGTTTATCCTTTTTTAATGAAACAAAAACTAGGAAGAGAAGTTCCTGGAAGAATTCTTCTTTCAACCGTCTTTGGTTACGGAGTAAATATCTACTTTGCGGTAAGACTAGTGTTGAGTATTTTTTAAAATTTTTGTCTACGCTACCCTCAGACAGCCTTAAAAAACGCGTAATCATCGCAAGACAAAGCTGATTTTTGCGATACTTTTTTGCATTTTTTTCGGACAAAATAACCGTTTTTTTGACCTTTGCTCATTGCAACAATATGCTCACCGAAAATTTCCCCTAAGGATCATTTAATGAAACTTCTATTTGTTGCTCTTTTTTTTAGCCTCAACGCTAACGCATTTACTTTATCCCCTGAGTCAAAACAAAAAGCTCTAGAGCAATTAAAAAAACTAACTTTAAAACAAAAAATAGCTCAAATGACTCAAGCAGAAAGGCAACACGCAACGCCTGAGCAGGTAAAAAAATATGGATTAGGATCAATTCTTAGTGGTGGAGGGTCAAACCCTACGCCAAACACACCAAAAGCGTGGAAAGAAATGGTTAAAAATTACTATGACCAATCAATGGGGTCCGCTGCAAAGATCCCACTCATATACGGCGTTGACGCAGTTCATGGACACAATAATGTTCTTGGCGCCACCATATTTCCCCACAATATTGGTCTCGGAGTGGCAAACGACTTAGAGTTAACAAAAAAAATGGGTGAAATTGTCGCACAAGAAATGAAAGCGACAGGCATCTATTGGAACTTTGCCCCAACCACAGCCATTGCCATGGATAAAAGATGGGGGCGATTTTACGAGTCATTTTCAAATAACACAAAAAAAGTCACAGAGCTTTCGATAGCGTACATGTTAGGTCTTCAAAAAGAGGGAGTTCTCGCTACTCCCAAACACTACCTTGGAGATGGTGGAACCGAGTTTGGCCATGACAGAGGAGATACAATTCTTAGTGAAGAAGAAATTAGAAAAATTCATCTACCTCCGTATATCGAAGCAATCAAAAAAGGTGCATTAAGTATTATGGTTAGTTTTTCTAGTATAAATGGCCAAAAAATGCATGGGCACAAATACTGGATCACAGACGTTTTAAAAAATGAGCTTGGTTTTTCTGGTTTTACTGTTAGTGACTGGAATGGAATTGAGGAGCTTGACGGGGATTACAAAGAGCAAATAAAGAAGTCTGTTAACGCGGGAATTGACTTATTTATGGTTCCAGAGCGATGGTTAGAATTCATGACATTACTTGAAGAACTCGTTTCTGAGGGAAAAGTATCTCTTAAAAGAATTGATGACGCTGTCTATAGATTACTTGCAGTGAAATATGAAATGGGGCTTTTTAATTTAAGCTTTGAAGATAACGAATCTTTTGGAACAAATGAGCATCGAGCTATTGCGGACACCTTAGCTAAAAAGTCCGTCGTTATAAAAAATAAAGAAGGACTATTGAACCTTAAAAATAAAAGAATACTACTAACTGGGAAAGCAGCAAATAATACAGGCTATCAGTGTGGTGGTTGGACAGTTGAGTGGCAGGGATTAAAAGAAAATGTGCCTGGAGCAACAAGCCTTTTTGATTCACTCAAAACTCAAGGTGCTGATGTCACTTATATCTCAACAGATAGATTAACGACAATTGATCCAAGTAAGTTTGATATTGCCATCACAGCTATGGGAGAAAACCCATACACTGAAATGATGGGTGATATTGTGATGAATGAATATCCATATCCTGACAGAACACCTTATGGCTTCACTCTTGACTATTACTCACTTCATCCGGAAGATAAAAAAGTTATAGCAAGCCTTAAACGACTAAATTTACCAATCGTTAGTGTGATTTATTCTGGAAGAGAACTAGACTTTGATACGCTATACAGCGATTCCTTGTCCACTGTGCTCGCGTGGCTTCCTGGAAGTGAGACAAGAGGTCTAGCCGAACTTATTTTAGGCATGAAATAAGCCTGTGACTTAGTCATATTATAAAGCTAAACTATTATTTTAATTTTTTAAAAGGATTTAAGAATGAAAAATATAATCAAAGCAGCGTGTTGTTTTTTCTTGTGTAGTAGCGCTTTTTCCAATGAGTACCTTGTTTTACTAAACAATGAGAAAACATTTAAAAAAGATTTTCCAAAAGCATCAATGGAGAGCCTTGGATTAAAAAACTTAAATGTGTATAAAGTTGGATCGAAAGAGGCTGGATTTTTATCAAGACTTCGTAAAAGTAATTCTATACTAAAGGCTGAAATTGATTCTGATTTATACACTTCAATTATTGAAGACGAAAAAAATCTAAATGAGAATCTCGACGCCGACCCTTTGTTTTCAAAACAATGGCACCTTGAAAACACTGGTTGGAATAGCAGAACCACAGTCATTGTACCAGGTGTTAAAGGCGAAGATATCAAAGCAAAAAAAGCTTGGGAAATTGAGACCGGAAATAGTGATATGATCATCGCTGTAATCGATTCAGGAGCAGACTTGAATCACCCTGATCTAAAAGACAACCTTTGGATAAATCAAGCTGAAAAAAATGGAGTTAAAGGTGTTGATGACGACAACAACGGCTATATTGACGACGTTTATGGTTATGATTTTATCAACGATGACCACGACCCAACCGACGATAATGGACATGGCAGCCACTGCGCGGGAGTAATTGGGGCAGTTCATGAGAATCAAGGGATCAAAGGCGTAATGAAAAACGTAAGACTTATGCCTCTAAAATTCATTGCAGCGAATGGAATCGGTCAAATGTCTGCGGTTTTAAAAGCAATAGACTACGCGATTGAAAACGGCGCCCAAATCTTGTCAAACTCATGGGGAGGAGCACCAAAAGAGAGTATACTTGTAGATCTTCTCACAGTTGCCTCTGAAAAAGGAATCAGTATTGTTGCCGCCGCCGGTAACTCAAGAAATGATTCAGACAGATTCCCCATATATCCTGCAGCATACGAAATCCCTGGAGTAGTTTCTGTTGGCGCGACTATGGGTAGAGGAACAAAGGCGACTTTTTCTAATTTTGGTAAAGTATCTGTAGATGTTTTTGCACCAGGCAACAACATATATTCAACTTTCCAAAAGGGACGATACAAAACAATGTCAGGTACATCTATGGCAGCGCCTATTGTTGCTGGAATGATTGGGCTTGCAAAAAGTTTGAATCCAAACCTTTCTCACAAAGAACTTAAAGAAATTGTCATTGAATCAAGTGATCGACTACCAATTTTAGACAACTTGGCCGTTGGTGGTCGAGTAAATGCTTATAAAATGCTTCAAGCGATTCAATAGACTCAGCTTTGTCTAGATCTAGGTTATTTTAAAAATGGGTCGATGAAATTATATTATCACTATGAAAATACTAGTTTTATCGATCCTCTTAACATTTGCCACAACATCATTTGCCATGCCGGGTTTTTCAAATAACATGTCAAACTGTCATCTTAGTCTTTATCATTTTTGCGATAACCTTGAGGATAACAGCGCTAATTTGTGCCCCAAAAAGTTAAGCCCTAAATTTAAAGATATCTGCATTGTGAATAACAATCAAAAGATTGATCTTTTGAACTCCTGTAAAAATGAGATTCAAAATTTTTGTAAAGATGTCAAAAAACCTGACTTCTTATTTCTGTATAACTGTATTGCTAACCCAAAAAACTGGGCTAATTACTCCAAAAACTGCTTAGGGGCACTTTCATCGCCCCACCACTCATCCTCACAAAATACTAAAATCTAATAAGGCATAAAAATGTTTGGACTATTCAAGAAAAATGAATCCTCTACCCTTCAAAAAAAATATGAAGACCTGATGAAAAAAGCTGTCGAAGCGCAAAGAAAAGGTGACATCGCATTATTTAGTGAACTTAGCGCACAAGCTGAAGAAGTGGGGAGAGAAATAGATAATTTAAACTCTTCAAATAATTAATCTTAGGCAGCTCGATATAGAAAATGAGTAAGTTGTTTTTTTGATATACTCAAATTTTCTAGTCACTTCCTCACTCAACGAAATGATTTCATGACGAACCAATAGCGGATCTTTTTGAAGGTTTCCAACAGTTTTTGTCACCAGGTCAATATACTGTCTATAGTATTCAGCAAGGGATAACCTTGAAGATTCGGTTTTAAGATCAAACATTGACGCTGTCACTGCAAACTTCAGGCTTTCTTTAAATTTAATCAGTTTTCCCTCAAGGGTCTTTAGTTTCCATATCGATTTATAAATTTCTTTTTTTTGCTCTTTTGTCCCTTCAAAATCGTGAAGGTTTTTTTCTGTAAAACTTTTTATATGCTCCTCAAGCATATATGAGAGATACTCTATTCCTAGGTTAATTTGATAGCTGTGCCACAGTCTATTGGTTATATTCATTTCTCTAATTTTTGAAATCCTAAAACTTTCCTCAAGTAGAACTGTTTCAGCCTTGCCTTGAGTGGTAGATACGCGATTTAGTCCAAACTGATTGGCCACCTCTTTTAACGATTCAATTTTAAGCGTTCGATTACTTTTCTTTAGAGTTTTTAAGATACCCTTTCCATCTCTCCAATCTCTCTTCAAAGCCAAAACAAATAATCTTAACCTCTCTAGAGCGCTCATCTTTGTCCCTCTCGCCGTTAAAAAACTAAATAGACCTTTGGCATTATCCACTGCTTTCAAAAGGGCAATGTTGAAGACAACACAATAAGCATGAGCACCACCAGCGCCAATCGCCCAAGATATTGCGGTCTCAAGAGTCTCCCATGCCACTTGTGTAACGCCGATAACCACTAGAGCTGTCGGGCCTCTAGAGTGATAATACTTAGGTAGAGTAAGGCTAAGATTAGACATGTGTTCAGGGAGATTTAAAACTAAATCTTTAAAAAATAAATAAGGCGTTTTAACTATTGTAATTGTTTTTTGTGATAAATAAGAAAATACCGAAAGCTTCGTTTCCTCTAACGCAATCTTTTCCTCTTTTGTTAGCTCTTCACTGAGCTCGTTATATATTTCATTGAGCGCAGCTAACATGACAGATCTATTTAAATAGATACTCTCTCCTCTAAACTTAACTTGGAGAGTATTTTTTCCATTCCGGTCAGTGACTATTAATCTGTCCGGGTGGAGTTTTTCTAATGCTTTTTCTAGAGCTTTATTGGAATCGGCAAAGCTCAACCCCTCAGTCTCATGTGATAAAGCATTCAAGGAGCTTAATAAACTTAATATAAACAGAAACTTTCGCATGATGTTTGAATACCCAAACAAAAGCGACATCGTCCAAACTTTTTTGAAAATCGAGTAATTTATTCACTAAAACAACCTTTGTTTTGGTTAGGTTAGTGCCAGAGATATGTGTCAATATTTTAAAGTCATAAAGAGTTTTCATTGAAAACGTAAATTATAAAATAATTTTGATTTAAATTCTGGGACCAAGTGCTCAAAAATAGCAGACCTTCTAATGCTGTAATATTTTAATTTTTTCCAAGTAAAACTAACAATATAATTGCCCGATAACTTGATTAAGAATTTAATAAAAGGGCGCAGACTGTGAGACGAGAATTAAATAAAACGGTGAAAATATTTATTATCCCTATTTTATTAATGATTAATACTTCATGCATTAACTTATCGGGAGACCAAACGCCGACTCAGGCAAAGAAAAAGTCATCAAAACTTCCACCAACTTTTAGCAATGCTCCACAAAAAAGAATCATTGACCTAAGGACTCACATCAATATCGATTTTAAGTCTGACATTAAAGACAGTTCCCATGTTGTTATAAAAACCACTTATGGAAAAATTCTATTTTCTGGTGCAGTGTTTTCACTTAAAAGTAAAAACAGAGTCACTCTTCCTTATAACCAGTCTGCTTTGTTGGTAAGTATTGGCAACACAAATAACCAAAAATTATTTCCTATTAAAAATAAATCTATTTTAATCGGAGCATTTTAATGTCAATAAAAGCATTTAATATTATTTCTACGATAAATATATTTATTATTTTACTTATACCTAGGGAAGCTATTGCTGCCTGCGGTGACCCATCATCCATAAATTCAAATATTCCTGTTTCTGAGTCTGAATGCATCCAAAGACTCGAGGAGAATTGTGTTTGGGTACAAACTAACTCTAGTCCAAACTCCTTTTCTTGCCAGGAGTGCCAGACTACTCCACCACCAGCTCCCCCACCAATGCAAGTTAAAACGATCACTCAATGCGAATCAGAAAACATAAACGATCCAGTAGGCTTTGCCCTTTGCGTATCCTTAAACAACCAAAGTTTATCTCTTGTAGATTTTTGTTACAATGCAAATCAAGGTCGATGGAAGGAGGACAGCGCCTCTTTTGAAGACAGACTATCATTCGATGAAGATTCTAATGATATACCCTTTTCGGCTATTTATTACGATGTAAAGCTATCTTCCATTCATTATTCAAATCCAATAGTCCTGTCGGAAGTAGCAATATTATCACCTAACATACCAGGAGGTACAGATAACGTTGATCTTTTAATTTATAACCCCGAGGGGGTTTCAATTGTCGACGAGAGGATCATCAAAACGACCACATCGTCTTCCGAAATACTTCTAATAGAGAATTTCAATAAACTAGGGTTTGGTTTTTCGACAAAAGATATTGATGTAAACACCGAGTTCTCCATCATTGATGCAGCAACTCCAAACCTAGCCTTCAATTACTCTTACACGGCGACAGGGATAGACTCTTCTCTTGTAAATAGTTTTTCTCAGGGCTCATTGGACACGTCTACGGTTAATTATCTTTTAAGTGACGAAAACTTTTTGTCCAGGACAGAAATAAGGAATAAATCTAAAGGCTATACGACTGTGGATCAACCAGGTATACCCAGGTTCTTTGGACTACCAAAGGAAATTCTTCTTGAGGAGCGAAGAAACTATAAGTCCTCCTTGGGACTTAATCTCGCTGCTACAGAGAATCAAGTAAAAGAAAAAGTTTTGTCCCTCAAAACAGATCTTCGAGCGATGAAAACGGCAACTTCTCCTCCGTCAATTAATTCAATAAAAAACACTATCACGACCTCCACGGGAATTATTCTCAAATTGGATATCGACGCTAATGGCCTAGTATCCAATCGTAACTTTAACCAACTATCAATCCCAAAATCAGAGACGACCATAGTTGATGGTGAGAGTGTACAAGTTCCAGTATCTAACTCCAGAAGCTTGAATAAAAGCCTTTCAAAATATTTAGAATCCTATAAAAATGGAAATATCAGAAATGAGAGCGAATTTATTTCTCGGGATAATATTCAAAATCACTTAAACAACTTTTCTAGTGCTATTGGCTCAACCATGGATTCTATTTTGGGTAATCAATGTAGCAATAATGCACAATGTGAACAGCATGAGTATTGCCGAAATAACGTATGCGCTTGCAGACACCTGGAGTGCGATGGAAAACTAGGAGACGTTAGAATTGATAAATTCGCTTGGGAGATTAATACGGAGGGTAACCTAATTCTTGATAAAGAGCCTGTGGCCAGGGAAGAAATCGGTAGTATTTTCACTGATCACCTCAGAGATTTTTTTGGAGATCAAGAGGGCGGCTCTACTCCACAACAAGATGAATCAACAAACAATAACTCAAGCTCAGATTCTGTATCTGAGTCTGAGTCTGAATCTGAATCAGGTTCTGGTTCTGATTCAGGCTCAGTTTCTAATACTGAATCCTCCAATCCCTCAAACGAAAGTGAATCAACAGAACAACCTCAGTCCGAACAGAACACTTCTTCTCAAGTAGTTACCCAAATTAATTCACCGTGTTCCGGAGATGGGTGTGAGCACAATTTAAATCTGGGCAGTGTTTGTAATGCTACAGGTCCCAACAATACGGGTGTCATTCATCAATATAACAACAAGATGCTCACTGTAACTAGCTACCCAATAGAGGTTCTTCAACCAGGGTATGCTGAATGCGTAATATCATTTGATCGAGAACCAGAAATTCAAAGCGTGAGCTTTACTTGCAACTCTGATGGCTCCATTATTTGGGGTGATGTCAGCCGATGTGCGAGTTTTGCACAAAGAACTTTCTCCTGTGAAGAATTTGGAAGTAATGCAAGTGTTACTCAAACAAACCTAACTGTATTTGAAAGTTTGCAAAATAATTCAACTATAACTCGCGAATATCAAAATGATCCAAGTTACTTCGACAAACTAAGTAATCAATACAAACTTCTCGCTGATATTTGTATCTCTGGTCAGACAAGTAACATATCAACCTCGTGCATTGACAACCCAAACTCAGATATATGCTATGGTGAGTTTAAGCACAGCTCTGTGAGCTTTCCCGATCAAATGTTCCCTACTTATCTTGGTAACAAAAAAGGAATACTACCTGGGTATCAGGGGAGAAAAAAGGGTATTTTTTCAGATACAAATATTACTTGGAATTATTTTTTAATTAACCCAAGATATACGGGAACTAATTCTCCTTCGGCAATACTCGCCAGAAGGTATGACCCTATTTTTAATTTTGCTAATTATGACACAACCAGTGTTGATGCAAATCCCTTTAATCCAACGTTATCAACAACATGTCAGGGATCTGTTTCATCGAGTACTCCTTGCCGTTCACAATTGGATTACGACGAATTAGCAGCCTTTAGGGCAACAAATGCAATAAAGGAATTTAACCTTCTCGCCCCTAGTTTAATTAACGGAAACTATAATCGATCGAATCTTCATTACTACTATGATTTTCTTCCCACAACGTTTTACGGAAAAGGAGCCTTACCTCGAATCGTTGCGGATTATGATAAAACTGCCGGAATGTCTAAGGTGATTCGCACATCTTATTTAAATCTTTATTTTTCAAAAAGTTGTGAGGGTGGTTGTGAGAACCTTGTTATTACTAGTTATGAGAAGTGTAATGATATTCAGCAAGGACAAACAATACAAACAAATACAGAGTATGTTTGCCTACCAAGGTATCTAGATATTAGTTTGCAGTTACTCGACGACTCAAAGGATTTATTTGATATAAAAGGCTACGATGATGTGAGAATCTATGACCTCGTATTTCGTATACATACTGATAAGAAATACAGTGAAACTTATAATTATTACCTTGATAACCTGGCTAACTGGACAGAAGAGAAGGCAAAACACGCTCTTGACTATCTTTACCCACAAGCACTTAAATATTATGATCTCGCTAATTTAAGTAATGATGTTAACTACACAGATACATCAATTAATATACCTACCAATAATTCACCTTGGTCTGAGAGAAGCCGGGAGTTATATCATAGTTTTCTAGCCCATGGCGGATTTCATTCTCTCTACAAGGCGAAAGTAACTAATACATTAACTGTCCCAAGTAATTTTTCATCTTCGGGCAATCCGAGTCGATCCCAATGGCTTTCGTGGTTTAGGCAATTTTCAAGTCCTTACACTAATCAAATAACAAGCCGTATTGGAAATGGAGAAACTGATAATTTTAAATTCACTTATGATTATCTTTTGCAAAATTATAGTCTAGCTTGGAATCCGCGTGAACAGCTTAGGAATATAAAAAGAGTATTTAGCATCCATGACTCTGAAAGTTTTCATATGTATGACACTTTCATTAAGGCAAGTGCTAACGGAGTTATTGTCAAAGCAGGGGCAAATAATAATATTATTCATGGGGTAAATATTGAAGGAAATTCTTTCTCTGATTTTGAAAGTTATGGCTTTGTCTTTAACGAGAATCACAGGCAAAAAAAGGGTTTTTTAGTTCTCAGTGACAACCCAATCACTGATAATACCATTTCAAATAATATCAAAAGCAATACTTATTTGATGGGACACGGCATTGGTTCAGGCACCCTCAAGGAGCAAGTAAGGCCTGATAGGATTTCCACAGACTTGACGGTGAGTCAATTTAGATCTTATTTTCCACTAGCCTTCAATTTATGTGAAACCATTGATGGTTCACAGATAATAGGAACGAACGGCTGCGATAAAGACAATAACTATGATGATGACGGCCTTTATTCACCTAATCAAATTTTTAATCCATTTTTTTATAATAATCAGGGGCCAGAAATGAGAGCTAGTGGCCCCCTTAACCTTTATGATAACAGCGTCTATTTTAGAAACTTTCATTTAAAGACTAATGAAAACTGGTATCTTCACGCAAAAGATCAAGAATCGATCCCAATCACGATAAATGAACCGGTAGTAGGAGATAATGGTGTAAATTACACTCAAGCTTCTTTTAATTTACCTGCATGCAACCCCGTCAGTGAGCTTGGAGGAGCTTCATTGAATTATTCAGACGCTTATTGCTTTAGAGGTGGCCCGGATAGTTCTTATCGCAGCAACCCTGACTATGGGCACTATAATTCAATAAATGCGGAAACAGATTCTCTTATAATTTCTAATTCAACATTGCAAAATGAAACAAGTAACGCGATAAATTTTACTAATACAGACAATGCAGATTTTAGTAATAATAACCATTTCACTGCTTTTGGTGGAAATTATGAATTCGTATCAACCACGACTATTGATGCGTTACTATTTAATAATATCTTTATGAACCATTCGGCCGACATTCTTGATCTTAACTTTCGGGATACAGGGCTTAGAACTGATAAAAATAAGAATCGCATCCAAGTTGTTGAGAGAAATATTATAGCTTACGGAACCCAATCAAAAGTAACAGGCTTAGGTACCGCTGAGCAAATTATGAAGTACTCTAATAATCTCGTATTAAAGGTACCTCTCGGTGGTTACCACGGAATGTTTAAGTCTTTTTACTTGCACAATGCACAGGCGACTCATGGAGAAGTGTTGGATGACTCTATGGACACACCTCTAATGTTTGACTTCCATAAACCCTATGGAGTTCGTCATTCAATTTACAATTCAGTGATGTATTTACAAGAGAATCAGATTATTTACAGTTCAAACTCAAGACCAAAACAACAAGGTTTTGATTTCAATTTCAATGAAAATACATACCTTGGTACGGTTCATGACATTTGGTATAATTCAAATCCCGGCTCCGTCTTCAACCAGGCAAAAACTCCTTTACTAAAACATTTATATCTTTCTCCCCTAGGTTGTGGAGATTGTTTAAATACCTCAAATGGTTTTTGGGATAATCGATTTGGATTTCTTGGCGGCTCTAACGAAACGCTTATTTTAAATCTTAAATATAATCCTAGCACTACATTTGATATGTACAACAGTAGGATATTCCCTTATCTATCGCAGGGATCTCTCCAAAATCATCATTATATTCTAAGCAGTAATACCCCCCAACTATATGGTTCAGGTGCAATTGATCTTCACGATGTACGAAACGAAAATGATCTTGAGCAATGGGGAAAAATTCTACCCTATAGTGAAAGCTCGGACTTTATTTACAAATTTGATGGAAAATTTCTACCGAACCCTTTAATAGGGCACACTCCAAGGCTATACAACATAGCGACGGCAAAGGATACAGGTGAACCTAGTCAAAGGGTCGAATACTTATGGGATTACTGCTACGGCAATGATAATGATAATTGGCAAAAAGAATATCCATTAGTTTATTTTGAAAATGATATTTCTGGAAACAAGAGCTTCTCCTACAGGTGTATAACTGGGGATACACAGTCAGACTTTATTAATGACAGTGATATAGTAGGTATTGAACAACTTATGGATGATATTCATACAAGGTTCATTGATATAAATCATTTAGGTCGAGATGGAGCAAGTTTACAAAATAGGCCATCAGAACAAGAAATCACAAACTTTTTTGACATAACTAAAAACACCAATAGCTTAAACGAATGCACAGCTCTCAAAACGATATTTGAATCAACAGATAAAAAGGCACCTGCACTTCACATAGATTCAACTACTCTGAAAACTGGACTCAAGCTAAGTGTTTATAGAGATTGGAACGGTGTTTACAGAAAAGCGAGCACCACAAGAGGGCCTTTCGAGATTGTCGGGAACTCTATTACCTGCAGCTCCCCCTAAGCTAGACAGAGATCGTAATATTTTGACTAAGCCCATACTCAAGCTAATGACGCCTCGAGTTGTATCGCGGAGGCATCATGAAAAAAATTCTATTACTATTACTCACTATCATTAACATCCAAGCAGCAGTTGTGGATGGAGAAATATTTTATAAAAAACCAAACGATGAAATTTCTACCCGACAAGTAACTCTATAAGTTCCAAACAGAGGCCGAGGAGAAGTTGTTTTGAGAAATGAAGAATTTGAGTGGCGAACAACGAACTTTAAAACATTTAAAAAAATTAATCAGACGCTATTTATCGCTTTGTTTGAAACAAGTTTCTTAAAGCTTTTTAAAAGTACCGTTGCCTTAAGAGGAACCTACATCAATGGCTCAAATAAGGTATTATATTACGGAGACTTTTATAAGAAAAAAGGTCATGGCGCGGACATCGATACCTTTGATGAAAACTTATCTGAATACACCCATAAAGGTGGTTTTAGATTTGAATATTTAAAATAGGAAATATTATGGATGATCAATACAAACCAGAGCGGGTTTGGACCTGGGATAAAGACAATGGTGGAAAGTTTGCCAATATAAACCGGCCAATTAGTGGATCTACCCATGAATTCAAACTTCCAGCTGGGGATCATCCATTTCAGCTCTACTCCCTTGCCACTCCAAACGGTATAAAAGTCACCATCATGTTTGAAGAGCTCTTAGAGCTAGGAATAAAAGACGCTGAGTACGATGCCTATCCAGTAAACATACTCTCTGGTGATCAGTTTGGGAGTGACTTTGTTGATATAAACCCTAATTCAAAAATTCCAGCTCTCATTCACAACACCAACAAAGGAGCAACTCGCTTATTTGAATCCGGATCCATTCTTTTATACCTCGCAGATCATTTTAATAAATTAATTCCAGAGGATTTTACCCAAAGAGCGGAGACACTAAACTGGCTTTTTTGGCAAATGGGAAGTGCCCCTTATGTGGGCGGTGGATTTGGGCATTTTTACGCCTATGCCCCCGTGAAAATAAAATACTGCATCGACCGTTATGCCATGGAGACAAAAAGACAGCTTGATTTGCTTGATAAAAAACTTGAAAAAACTCCTTACATTAGCGGTGAAAAATACACTATTGCAGATATAGCTATTTTTCCTTGGTACGGAGGGCTTGTTCTTGGAGAGCTTTATGGAGCGGCTGAATTTTTAGACGTAGATGCTTACTCTCACCTAAAAAAGTGGGCACAGAAAATTTCCTCGCGCCCGGCCGTTATGCGAGGAGTTCGCGTTAATAAAACCTGGGGAGAAGAGTCCACTCAACTCCATGAGCGCCACTCAATGGATGACTTTAAATCCTAGCCTCACACTGACCTGTTTCAAATTTTCCGCTCTTTCTTGCCTGACATTTGTTTTGATAACGTGCACCTTCATTATCGCAAACAGGCGAGTAGTGATCCGTACAATCACCATCATCATAGTTTGACCACTTGAGACCTAAGTTTTTACCAAAATGATTACTAAAAACACCTGTTGGATCCCATTTAGTCAGGACGCTTTGAAATTTATTTAAGTTTTCACTCAAAGACCCTCGACCAATCCCTTCTTTAAAAACCCAGTCTCGATTTTTTCCCCAGTGAGCACGGCCATTGAAATTCATCACAAGCATGCGAGCAAACTCTTCATAGGCTGCTTCGTGTTCTTTTAGTTTCTCTTTTGAAAAACCAGAGGGTAAATAAACAGGCATTTCAATGAACGCTACAAGCTCCCCTTTTTTAAATCCACCAGAGGCAACGGAATGAGCAAGAAGTGTGTCGCTATTTGCACGGGTAAATCGTATAAAAACACCTATCAAAGGAAGACAAACTTTTTGTTTTTCAACGAGATCATTCACCGCCAACAGTGCCTCTTGAAGCTTTGATGCAGGAACGGCAATCTCCCAATCCATTTGAAAAAATCCTTGTGCTTTATCCGTAAATGCAGAGCTTGTAATTTTATGAGAATACCCTACAGCTTCGTGCGTTGACTTAAGCTTTCCTCTCCTATTCTCCTTTTTAAAATAAGACAGCCAATTCATTTGCCAGTATCGAACGCGTTCAACCATACAATTTAACTTATTGAAACAAGCCCCGTACTGCATAACTTTTTTGAATGGTTTGATTATAAAATTTGGAAAGTCTGGCATTAAAAGTGTGTTCTCCGCTCCTTTTTCTGGGGCTTCGCTTGTTTTTTTTGCACAAGAAAATAAAAACTTTTCACTGCCAGGAAACCAATTAATTTGCCCCCAATCACAAGGGGAGACAAACTCCTCTAGGTTCTGCTCTTTAGTTATTTCTTCAATGTCGTGATTCGTGACTTTTACTTTTAAGTTAAACTGAGGAACTACTTTTAACTTCATCGAAGTAATACCCCCAAGCATGCCAAGGCTTGCTTTAAAGGCTTTCCACTCATCCACTGATGTATTTTTTTCGTTAATTACTTTTCTCTCTCCTTTCGAATCAATAATTGTCATTTCTTTAATTAATGAGGACATCACAGAATTATGCTTTGGAGAACTTCCATGACCTCCGGTGGCGGTCACTCCAGCGATTGTGACGCCGCGATAGCCAATCATCGTATAACCTAGGGAGAGATTTTTTTCATGAAGCCATTCAGATAATTCTCCAATGGTTACTCCGGCCTGGGCGTGAACAGTTTCCTCGCCATTGACGGAGGTTAATCCATAAATCTTTTTTAATTTTTTCGTCGAGATAATGACACTTTTATTACAAAGCTGCGTACTTGCAGAATGCAAGTTTCCTACGATTCTTACACGCATACCATTTTTGACCGACTCACTTATTGCATTTTGAAACTCTTTTTCACTCTCTGGAGTAAAAACTGTTTTAACTTTATCGCAAATCACCTCATGGTTGTAGGACCTAATCTCACCCTTAATACAATCCGCTGGACAGTTTTTTATATTTTCACGCTTTCCACAAACTTTATCCCCACAGGTAATACTAAGCTTTACCCCTGGGCATAGTTTTAAATTACCTGGAGAAGATAAAAACTCGTCAACATTTTTTACCGCTTGTTTATATTTAATTTTTGAATAGGTTTCGGAGATAATATTTTTTGAAAATACATTTAGTGAAAATAGCAATAAAATAGAACTAATTAGTTTCATCATATTCTTCCTTGAAATTGATAATAGTAATTAGCAGGTAAATGAATCGATACGTCAAACACACTCTATTTATTAGGTGATAACCTATTGTTATCTCAATGCGCCAGGAAGTTTCAGATCAAACTTAGTAAAAGATAGGCTCTTTTGGCGTTGGTACTTTTGCTCGATCCAAATATAGTCCCTTCACTTTTCCACGAGTGAATATTTTGTAATCATCAAGTTTTCTATTCTCAACTGTTATAATTTTATTTTTTACCCAATCATACATTAAGTTTGGACGCCAAAAAAAGAGCTCTCTTCCAGTGAACTTATCAGATGCCCATTTTCTTGAACCTTTCATTCCTGCAAGAACTTTAAAAAAAGAAACGTTTTTTTCGCCTTGAGAAAACCCATCAAGGTCATTATTCACAAACACTCGTTGACTAAATTCAGTCCGGTGCTCACTTGTCATTAATCCGGCTACCTCAAGCATACTCATTCCAAAAGCACTACATCCTGCACCCTCTTTTTTTCTTGGATTAAAGACAAGGCCATAAACATCAGCTAAACTTTCTTTTTCGTAGGTCTGTATGTAAGTTTTAAGTCTTTTGCAAGTCGTCTGAGAGATCTTAAAAGTTATCCAATTCATCTTTCCTTTTTTATAGCGATCTTCAAGGTCATCCCTGACCTCTTTTTGACTTTGAAGCATTCCTTTCATGGGGTAAAAAACAACGCCTAAGCCGATTTTCTTTTTTAAAAGTAAATCCCTATCTTCGGTTTTATCTCTCGTGGTCATCCCTGATAGATGATAATACCCATCATTTTCACACCTCACTTCCGTACTTACGTGTCCTATAGCATGGCGAAGAAGAAACTTTGTTGGCATATAAGTATTTTTTAAAACTGAATTTGCAAGACGACTTGGAGAGCTCCAATCCATTTTGTAAGGTGATGGAAAAAAGTAGAGAGTTAACTCATTTCCAAAAGTCGTGGAACAATAAAAAAACAAAAGAAACAGATTAATTTTTTTCATTTTTTAATTATAGATATAGTCCAAAAAAACTACTACCAAAGGCTTTAAATTTAACTAATCATTTACTTACTTTAAATAACTGACTGACACGGTTTCTGTTGCCAGTGACTTGAGGGTGGACTGATATTGACGATAAATTTAATTAAGTCATAAGATTTATCTTTTTAAAAAGGTCTTTTATGCGATTAGTACTTGTTATTTGCTTCTTTTATTCAGTCACGGCCATATCAAGTGACTGCTTGAACCCTACAGTTAATAAATTCAACATTGAAGATCACTGGATAAGCGTTCATTCTTCCAAAGCTTTAGAGGCTCATGACAATAAAATTAAGCATGTAATTATCGCCCTTCATGGGACTCTTCGAAATGGAGATGAGTACTTTAAAGATCTTTGTCAGTCCGTTAAAAATAAATTAGAAACAACCCTTGTTGTTGCTCCAACGTTTAAAAGAGAGGGTGATTCACGTGATAAAGGTGAGCTTTTTTGGGGACGTCGGTGGTATCAAAAATGGAAGTATGGCTACAACTCAAGAGAAGGAGGATTAAGTAGCTTTGAAGTAATGGATCTATTGATTCAATCTTTTGAAGAAAACAAAAAGTATAAAAACCTTAAAAATATTACTCTTATTGGACATTCTGCTGGCGGGCAATTTATTCAGCGCTATGCCGCTGCGACAAAGACTCCAAAAACAGTGAAAGCGGATTTAAAACTAGTTGTCTCCAATCCATCAAGTTATCTTTATTTTCACACAGAGAGAATGGAACACACCCCCATTGGATATTTCTCCTATACACCTGATCGAGATGAATGCCCTGATTACAACGAGTACATATACGGAACAGAGTATGGGCTACCTGAATACTTCAACAATTTAACCGCCCAGGATCTACCCAAAAATTATCAAAATAATCCAGTCGTTTACCTAATGTCTGAAGAGGATAAAGAGACTGATTATCTGGATAGATCCTGTGGTGCCAATACTCAGGGAAAAAATCGAATTGAGCGTGCCTATAATTTTTTTCAGTATCTTAGAAAAACGGCACCTGATCATCACCATCAGTTTTTAAGTATTCCAGATATCGGGCATGATCACTTAAAAGTATTTCAATCCATTCAAGCACAAAATATTTTCATAAGAAAAAACACAAAAAAAAATCTCATCATCAATAAAATTGGAGCAGAGGTAGATCAAAAATCAGTCACAAAATCTAGCTTTATACTCATGGGAGGAGGTGAAAATGATCCTGAGGGATTTAAGTATCTTCTTCGCGAAATAAATGGTGGTGACCTCGTTATCTTGTCTACCAAATCAAAAATAAACCATCGGTACACTCATTACCTTTGGAACCTTGCTAAAAAAAATAATATTAAAATAAACTCAATCACTACCGTATCTACAAAAAACCAAAGTGCTGCAGGAAACTTAGAAGCACTTAGTGCCTTAAAAAAAGCAGATGGCATTTTTCTCACAGGTGGCGATCAGTATAGATATTTTTCCTATTGGGAAAACACTCTGCTACTTGAGCTTCTTCAAGAAAAAATCAATCAAGGAATTCCATTGGCCGGATCAAGTGCTGGGCTCGCCATAATGGGAGAATTTTATTTCTCGGCAAAAAATGGAACCATCTATTCAGATCAAGCTTTAAGAAATCCAGACTCAACAAAAATACACTTACAAAAGGATTTAATCACTCATCCCTTCATGAAAAATATACTGACCGATTCTCACTTTTCACAGAGGAATCGTGAGGGGAGGCTTTTATCCTTTATTAATAGGGCAAAAAAACAATACGACCAAACACCTTTCGGGATTGGAGTGGATGAGAATACCACATTTATCATCACAAGCGAATACACTAGAAAAACTGGGAACGGTGATGTTCTAATATATGATTTAATAGATAAAAGCCTTGGACTAAATCTTGGACGGATAAAACGTACTAAATTAATTCAAAATAAGGTTTTTCCAAAACTAGAAAATATCAAAGAACCCTTTGATTTAATTTCCGTATTAAATGGGGAAATTAATATTTTAGACTAATTATTTTATTCTGGTTTTAAATATCTGAAGAAGCTCTTCAACCTTCTTATCTTTTTCAACTCCCGAGAAAATCGCCTCAGTTACACAACCGTTTAAATGGCCTTCGAGTAAGGATGTTTCAAGACTTCTAAGGGCAGAGCTTACTGCTTTAGTTTGAATAAGAATCTCTGGACAATAGACACCGTCTTCAATCATTTTTTTTACTCCACCAAGTTGTCCAATCATTCTATTTAATCGTTTTATTTGTGGTGTATGATCTGGTTTACATGCCATAAAAAACCTTTGGGATAACATAGGAAAATAGAAGTCCTATTAAATAAGTAATAACAGAGAGCCAAAAAATTTTGTTGCTAAGTCCTTTTGACTCTCGACAAACTTCTGCCTGAGATGGATCAATCGGACAGGCTTGTTTTTGACCGTGCCTCATTAAAAAGTAGGAAACAATTAGCATGATTCCTGTTAAGACAAACAAGATATCTTTATGCCCAACAAGCCACAAAATTCCAGGAATACTTGAAGTAAGGGACGCAAATGTTGCCCCCATCCCAATTGAAACAAGCGTCACTGGAAGGGCGCAACAAAGAAGGGTGCTCACACTTCCAAACAAAGAGAAAAACGTAATGAATTTTTTAATCATTTAAGCCAAGTTATTTTTTGTGCATTATAGCCTGCATCATTAACCCGTTTTTTAATTTCGTCTTCAGATATTTTTTCTTTTAAATTTACAACCACCGTTTTTTTATCAAGATCCACAAAAACATCTTTTTCGGGGTCGTTAACCACTGATTTAAAGTTTTTTTTCATTCCAAAAACACACATCTGACAAACCATTCCTGGTACATCTATCTTGACATTGGACTGAGCAAATAATGTGGTTGAAATAAGCATTAAAAAAATAAAAATTTTCATCACTTTTCTCCTTTAGTAATGAACCATTAAAGTAAGATAACTTTGACCTCGAGTTGAGTGGCCAATCTCCCAAAGAACATTTTTATAAAAAAATCGAAGCATTGGGGTGATATTGACTTCTCTGGACTGATCCTCCACGTACATCCCTTGAAGGATTAGCCACGCTTGAAGTTCGTTCATCCCAGCGATAAATGGTGCAAAACCATAACGGGCTGTGAAGTTTTGCCTCGTTTCTCCATTGTAGATAAATCTTTTTACCTTAAACATCGTGTAGTGAACTCTAGATTCCCAATCTCCCATAAAAAATAAATGCCCTACTTTTCCGTTGGAAAAAGAGTTTTTGTATCCCCCCCCATGAATCCCCGTGTATAAGTTTGCTTGAGAGTCGTAATTAAGCCATCTTTTTAATAGAAAATTCATTCCAACAGTATGATCTTGGTATTTATTAATATTTTCAAAATAGTTAGCGTTATAAACAAATGAATATTTTGGAGAAGCAGTGTACCCAAGTCTGATTTGATTCATTCTTGGCATAAAACTTCCTTGAAAAATACTCCCCCCTTTGTAGATGACTGGGTGAGAAAAAGAATTAATTGGAAGTAAGGTAATTATAATAAGTAAGAATTTGTTCATGAACCCAATATACCCCCATGGGGTATTATGCGCAACATCTTTTTTTTAAACAAACGTTATTGCTATCTATGGGTCACTATGTGCTTGAAAAGAGTCGATACAATAATTGATGGAAAAGATTGAAGAAATTCGCCAATTTATCAAAGCAGGTAAACTTGAACTAGCTCACAAAAAGCTTGAGACTATAATTGATCCCAATCTATTAAGTACTCCTGAAAACCTTGAGGCACTATTTTGTACTCTTATTCACGTTAACCCAATTATTAGGCATTTTTTGAAATACTTAAGAGTTAAAAAGGTTCCAAACATTCCTCTAGATACAAATAATGATCATGAAAGGCGCTTTTTTTACGCGTTGTATATTTTAAATAAGTTTGGGGGAAAAAGACTTGTCTCTCCCTATCTCGAAAATATTATTACCCATAGGCCAATTGAAATGAGGTTTTTGGGTGGAATTTATTTTTTTAACTTAGATTTTTTTAACGCGCAAAAATACTACAAGCTTGCCTCTGAAAATATACAAGGACAATTTAATGAGTTTGAGCACGCCCATATCTGGGGAAATTTAGCGGCGAGCTATCTCTACACAAAAAATTTTGAATCCTATGAAAAGACAAAGAGGAAAGCATTGATAGCCTCGAATGATCATATCTCAATAAAACGAATTTTTTCAAAATACGACCTTTTAAAATTTATCCAACAAAGTAATAGGAAGAAATCAAAAGAAATGGATAGGATCTGTATTGAAAATAATTACTATACCCCCTATGCAGGATCCCATGAGAAGAACTATTTTAAGGCATATAGAGATTCGGCTTTAGCCTCCCCTGAGGAATTTAGAAAAAGCTTAATAAATCTAAAAGGCTATTACATTGATCAAATACATAAAGGAAATTTTACACCAGAGCGACTGTTTTCAAACTTTGCTTACTTATCTGAAATAACGGTTCACTCAAAAGATATTTGGGAAGACATTATAGAATTTAAAAACACAAATTATCCTTTTTTTAAATTTTCTATTTTAAACAAAAGCTTCTCACCAAAAGAATTTAAATCTCTAGGCAATCCATTAAGTAAAAACTTTATTAATTATGAAACTCAGGAGTACTGTATCAACGGCTTTAAAGGCATTGGTTTAAACAATGAGCTTAGGGCCATTTACTGGATAATTAGATCTCATGACTATGGAGTAAACTTTGAAACGCTTGCCTCTTTTATTTATGAAGAAGATGATTTTGCAGGTTTATTTTTAATAAAAGAGAGAATCAAACAAATTGTCCATCGAATTATAAATCATTATAAAATTCCCATTCAATCAAAATTCTACCGCGCATATATCAATAATGATTTTTTAGAAAATATATACATTACAGAAAAAGAACGATTAAAAATTGAAAATCACTTTACAATAAATCAATTTATGGACTTTTATGATATCTCTAATAGTAAAGCTAAAAAGATATTGAATCGCTTAATTTCAAATAAGCTATTATCAAAAATTACAGTTGGCAGGAAAAATTTTTATGAGATTATTTAATCTCACAAGTTAAAGCACCACACTCAAGATTCCCCTCTCCATGAAGGCCCATATTTTTACTTTGCTCGACAACAGAGTCCAATAAATATTTTGCTCCATGCTTGCACGCCTTAAGCTTTGAGGGATTTACCCAAAATGGGTCATTTTCATCGTGATTAAATTTTTTATCACACTCTTCTAAGGCCAATTGATATATCTCAACAAAGTTTTTTCTTTTGTACCACTGATTGGGGTTATTGTATTTTCCGTAAAAAAATAAATAAGTATCTATCGAGTATTTAACCGCGCCGACACAGGCTTTTTTTTGCAAACTTGTTGAAAGCCTATATGTATCAGTACACAACATTAAAGAGTTGGTCTTCGCTTTTTTTAGAACTTTATTTCTAAACTCTTGTTTTTTACCTTCGAGATAGAAATGTCCTTCCACCCATTTTGTTCCTGCTGTTTGGGCAAGAAGGGTTGAAGAGAAGATAAGACTGAAAATCATTGCAAATTTTGTCATAAACAATCTGTGTACAAATACAATGCCACTTTGAACTAACCAATGTTTATAATTTCAACATTTTCTTTATTTATATTGTTAAAAAATTAAACAAAATACCAAGTTTTGATACTGCTATTTTATTAATAATTCCTTTGAACTTCGTCCTGAATGAGATCTTTTAAAAAATTAAACCCAAATTTTTCTAGCGGTCGTCCATTAACAAAAAATGTCGGTGTAGCACGCACTCCAAGCGTTCGTAGATCTTTTGTGTCTTGCTCAATTATTTCATTTATCGCGGGATCTTTCATATCCTCTTTAAGCTTTTTTATATCAAGTCCTAGTGCTGGTAGAAAATCAAAAATAAGGTCAATTCTTGGATTATGGTGGCTCCCCCATTCTGGTTGTCTTTTATATAAAAGCTCTAGGGACTCCCAATAAAGATTTTGTTTTTTTGCAGCTTCAACTGCGGCAACAGCAATTTTTGAGTTCCCGTGAAAAGGAGCGTACCGAACAACAAGTTGTACTTTCCCTTCATACTCTTTAATGAGATTTTTTACATGAGGATAAAAAAGTCGACACGTCTCGCACTCAGGATCAAGAAATTCTATCAAAACAACTTTTGCCTCAGGGTTACCAAAGCGAGGCGAATGAGGCCGAACAAAGACCTCTGCATTTTCTTTTGCCATAAAACTAAAAGCGTCTTTTTTTGAATCTTTATATAGCTTTGTGCCTAACAAAAACGCCCCTAGAATTAAGGCACAGGATCCAATGTAAAGATATGTTTTATTTTTCATGGGCACTCTTTTTGTAAAAATAGATTAATAAAATACCTAAAAGTGAAAAAGCAAAAAAGGACATCATTGGAATGGTAATAAACCCGGCCAATTCGATATAGACAGTTGAGCAAGAAACATCTTCTCTGCACGGAGCTGCGCTTTCTGGGATTATCTCATAGTGTAATAAATTGTGATATAAAGCAATTATCCAGCCAGAGAGAACCAGAGGAAAAGCATAATAAAAAACATCATTCATTTTTTTATAGGCCGCCACAAGAAAAATAAATACTAAAGGGTACATGGCAATTCGTTGATACCAACAAAGCTCACATGGGGGATATTCCATTACCTCACTAAAAAAAAGACTCCCTAAAGTTGAGATAAGGGAAATCAACCAACACAAAAAAATGAGTAAATGATTTTTACTAAACATACACGAATCATAAATTATACTTATCAGGATGGCCAAGGAGACAATAAATCACCAATGAGAAAAATGATTATCTGAAAATTCTACAAGTTAGTAGGCTCTTTTAGGGCTTTGTGGGACATCATCCCTTTCAAAAAAGGATAAATTAAATGAAAAGACTTGCCCTTATATTATGCTTCTCCCTGCCATCACTCATTTTTGCAAAAGAAGTAGAAACACTCATCTATAACGTTGAAGTAAAAATTACTGCCAATAGCTACGGTGACTCCCATGATTCAACAAATGAGTACAAGCTTGATCTTAGACTTCAGGCTAAAAATGGATTGTACCCTGGAGATAGTGGAAATACCTTAGGTGTTTTAACAGCTAGTCATTCAAGTAATATATTTAAATTTTTTGGGGACTATGAGCGCCTTCAAATTGGTGAAACAACTACTAGAATATCAAAAGTTATTCTTCCAACCAACGTAATGAAAAATACTCTTTTAAAGCTCACACTCTTAGAGGATGATTTCACCGTCCCAGTACCAGGCCCTTGCTGCATTAATATCAACAATGATGATCTTGAAGTTAAGAAGCTTATCGATTTGGCTTCAAGTGAGCAAAACATTGTATTTTTTGGTGAAAGTGCAAAGGTAGAAGTAACGATTAAATTAATTGACCAAAAACTGATGAACTTAAAAGACATACTTAGTGAGCAAAAAGATTATCTATATAATGATTCAGTCCTCAGTCTTGGTTCGACAAAAGAGGCTAATCTTTACCGCCATATTTTAGAGAACCTTTAGACTCATCAATTATCTTTTCAAGAAGTACCGGGTCACTGCCAGGGCCTATCACTAAAAGCTTAGGCCCGGTAATTAAATCACCATAATAAGTTCTTAGACTAACGTCTCCGGATGGAACTCTCTCAAAGAAAGTATAGTGTTCATCATCATCTAATCTTGTGCATCCCTTCACACGAAGAATACTCTCCGGGATATCACTCATCACCTTTTTTAAACACTCTGAAGGGTAAGGATTTGGCAAATCCACAGAGCATGACGACCAATGTGATTTGTGATGATCCATCTTTTCTTTTGGTTTATTAGTCGATGGTGTCAAGTCCATGAGATCCGAAGTCTTCAACTCGTCCCATAAAAGAATTGTGGCCGATGGATTTAGATAAGAAATGTCGCCTTTGACGGCTTCAATCCTGCTTTCTTCAACGCCATCTGTATGACTTAATACAATCAACGAAGAAACCTGAATTTGATTCGATTCAAGTTGATTATTGTATCCTCTTTTTTGCCAGTTTTTTGCATCAACCACAGAGACTTGAACCGGAGGGAGAAACTGCTCTTTTAAGCCAACTCCTAAAAATCCCATTAACTCACATGCATCAGTTGTACCATTGGCCTCAATTAAAGTTACAGCATTAGCTCTTTCTGGGATATTGTTCACTTGGGTTCTGAGTTCCGTCACACCGCTGCAACAAATGCAGCTACCATTTAATGCATTAATTTGTGAGGGTTCTAAAAAATCTAAAAACTGTTGAGAATCCATATTAGCGTTTTGATAATCATTTAAAATAATGACTGGATTCCACTTCTTTTCTAAGTATTCAGAAGTTAATTTTTTTAAAAGAGTCGTCTTTCCCGCCCCTAAAAAACCAACGATAACAATAATTTGTTCCATAAGGCTTTTTCCTAGCAACAACCACCATTTGGATCACAAGAAGACTTCTTCTCTTCAATATAACCGAGCTCTAACTCTTCACTAGTCGCCTCGCGAATTGAAACAACCTCAACATCAAAATTAAGCGTCATTCCCGCCAATGGATGGTTTGCGTCAAGAACGATTTCTGTATCATTCACTTCGGTTGCCATGACGAGCATAGGAGAACCGTCTTGAGTTTTAACTTGAACCTGATCACCAGCTTTTACTTTTTCAGCATCTTCACCAAACTGTGCCTTGGGAACAGATTGAACCAATGATTCATCTCTATTTCCGTAAGCACCTTCTGGAGAAATTGTTACTTTAAATGTGTCACCAATTTTTTTACCTTCCATTTCAGATTCAAGTCCTGGAATGATATTTGCCTTACCTTGAATATATGATAGCGGTCCTCGCTTTTTAGAGCTATCGAGTAACTCTCCGTTTGAATTTGTAAGTGTGTATTCAATATTTACAACGTTATTATTTTGAACTTCATTCATAAAAATCTCCTATATTAAGTGCTTTTTATCCTTTTAATTAAGGAAAAGAAATAAAAAAGGGCGCCATAAGCGCCCTAAAAAAGTAATAATTTTTAAATTTGAATTACAGCTCATCAATTGAAAACGTCGCTTTTCCAGTAGGGTTAGCGTCATAGCTTTCTTTTTCCCAATCCATGACGAGTCTATACCTCATCTCTTTTAAACCGTCATAAAGAGATAAGCACTCCTCATAACTAAGTGTTGCCTTTGATCCAATATGGCTTGTTCCTTTGTAAATATGAATCTCACCTACTGCCAAGCCTGCACTGTTTCTGTCAGCTGAAATACAAGAAAGTCTTACTTGATAAGTTTTTTCATCAGAGGCCACACCTTCAAGAAGCATGTTCCCTCTTTTTGTCCAACTATCAATTCTATTAGTTCCGTCCAATTCGATTCTTAAATCATTAGCAAAAACAGTAAAAGATAGAGCACTGATCATCATTATTAAAGTTGCTTTAAGCATATTTTATCCTTTTGATTAGTTAATGCCCCTCAGTAACATTCACTTCTTATTTTAGAAAATGAACATGAGCAAACTATTGAGAAAGCTTTTAGTTACGCCAAGTTAGAAAAGTTTTGAGAGTGTGTAATTAATATAGGAAAGAATAAAAAAAGGGCCGATGTATTCAATATATCGGCCCTGTGGTTAGTTATTTAATTGGTATTAATTTGATAATGCTTCAGAGGCATCTACTCTACCCTTTGATAATGAGTAATCACCCAAACTATCAGTTTCAATAGATGTATTTACAAGAACATCTCTAATTTCTGTGGGTGTTAGGCTTGCGTTTTGAGAAAGCATTAAACCAACAACACCACTTACATGTGGACATGCCATAGATGTTCCGCTCATGCTTTTATAAGCGTCATTTTGCACAGTTGAGTATATATTTACACCAGGGGCAAATACGTGAACTTTTTCACTTCCATAATTTGAAAAGCTTGCCTTATTCCCGGCACCGTCCATAGCACCAACGCTGATAATATTATCAACCTCGTAATTTGCAGGGTATGCATCTATCGTGTCATTGTTTCGACGGCTATTACCGGCAGCGGCAACAAATACAATTCCAGCTTCATCAGCGGCTTTAATCGCATCAAACAAAGCCTCATTAAACCTTCCTCCTCCCCAGGAGTTACTCATTACATCAACACCACGACTAATCGCATAATCAATCGATTTTATAGCGCCCTCTGTTGTCCCTCTGCCTCTATCTGAAAGGAATTTTATCGGAAGTATTTGAACATACTGCATAACTCCCGCAATACCTGTTTCGTTATGCATAGCACCTATAACTCCAGCACAATGTGTTCCATGCCCATGCCCATCCATTGGGTCAGCATCACCAGCTGAAAAGTCATATCCATAAACGTCATCAATATAGCCATTTTCATCGTCGTCAACACCTTCTTCTCCGTTAAGCTCTGCTTCATTAACCATAATATTATTTTTAAGATCAATATGATTGTAATCAACTCCCGTATCAATAACAGCGATCTTAATTGACTGGTCACCTTTTGTTAGCTCCCAAGCTGCTTCAGCGTTGATATCTTCACCTTCCTTTCCTGGTGTGAAGATACTTCCACTATTAACACCTGTATTTTTAAGTCCCCATTGCTTTGAGAAGTCGGGATCAGCCACGTCTTTATTTTGAGATACGTACGTTGGTAACGCGTATAGAGGATCATTTTCAACCACATATTCAACTTCTGGATTTGACTTTAAATTATCAATAACGGCCTTATTTTGAGTTTCAAACTTTGCAAAGCTACCAAAAGAAAGTTTCATATCACTAATCGTTTCAAATTTTTTGCTTGAAAGTGCCGAGTCCAATGCTTTAGTTGATTTAAACTTAATTATGTATTCTGCGGAGAATACGGGCAGAGAAAGTGCGAAACTAAGTAAGGCCATCTTTTTCATTTAATCATCCTTGATAATATTTTGATTTCCGTATCAATAATTATCTCTTGAAAAAAAATAGAATCAACTCATGTAAGATAAAATTAGATTAATGCAAGGTACTTGCAATAAAAAAAGGGAATTATTTTTAAGAGAGTGTGCAACTCGGACAAAGACCAGTTATTTCTAGGTGGTGCTTTAGTTCAGTATATCCAGCTTTTTCCAGTTCTTTTTCTTTTTTTGAAACTAGACAACCCTTAAAAGGCTCTACCAAGTTACAAGAATAACACTTAAAATAATGTTCGTGGTGATTATCCTCTTTGTCTTTACAAAGATTAACCATATACCTGCTTGCCTCTCCCTGAAACTTACTTTTTGTCACAAGACTCAGCTCTTCTAAAGTGGCGAGTATCCTATAAACAGAGACCTGATCGCAATGAAGTTTTTTTGAGGCATCAATTTTTTGGAAAATTTCTTCAGGTGTAAGAGCTTGGTTGCTATTTTTAAATAAGACAGTGGCAACAGCAATCCTTGATTGAGTAACTCTCAACTTATTATTTTTTAGAGTTTGAAGAAATTGGTCTAAATTATTTTCCATATAAAGCTTAATGATAAAAAGCTGTTATAAATCCAATTACTACAAATAAGCAACCTTGAATGAGATCCCACTTTATTGAAAACTTTGATTTAGAAAGTTTACCCACAATTTTTTGACCACTTAGACTGCAAAATGTAACAACTGCAAGCAAGGACAAGCACATTCCTAAGCCAAAAAGCATCACGCTTTGTACACCTAGCAAAGAACCACCCGCAGAAACCCCACTAAGGTATGCGACAACAATCGTCGGACAAGGAATAAGCCCTGTGGCAACACCTAAGAGACCTGAGGTTAGAAACTTTCCTTTTGAAGAATGATGAGTATGTGAATGATCATCTTCATGATGACCGCTCCCACAAGTTGAGCAAGCTTTTTTTGGAACGCCTTTAATATGCCTGTAGATCAAATAAAACCCAAGTGAACAAATTAAACCACCGCTGAAATAACCAAGAACGCCACCAACTTTAGAAACATGTCCTTCAACACCAGCATGATGGGCGACAGCATGAGAGATAAAAGCAATGATAAAAACGGAGATTGAATGAGTGATGGCAGAGGTAGTCGAGATAACGACACCCTCCTTCCATGTTCTTTTACCCGACGCAACATAAGTTAGCAGGGCCGTTTTTCCATGACCTGGCTCTAGCGCATGTAAGACTCCAAAGACAAATGCCATGCTTGTTGAAAGAGATAGGCTTTCCATAGATTTCATTCCTTTTTTGAAAAAATCTCTGGTAAATTCTAGGAAAATCGCAATGCTATTGCAACCTCATTGCAATAAAACCTCTCCAGTGCTAAAAAACCTACTAAATTACACGACAAAGGAGTGAAAATGAA
>DCQT01000073.1 GCA_002323535.1 Bacteriovoracaceae bacterium UBA1511 | reverse complement strand
CTCTAAGTATGAATCTAAATGTTGGAAAGTTGAAATAAAGTGAAACTTCGGATCTTTAATAAATTTTGTTAATGAGAAGTTTCCATCTCCACCTAATAGTAACATCTGTTTATCTTCCATTTGTCCAAGTAGAGACCTGATGTAGTCGTCTAGTATATTAGGTGAGTCAAACTTAGAAGCCCTTGTTGTTCCTAAAATTAAAATATTACTCTCAAGGCTTTTACTCGCCTCAGCGAAACCTAGTGAAGGCATATTTGCTCCTAGGAAGTAAAAGTTAATTCCATGATGAATGCATAAAAGCGAAGCGATTAGAATTCCAAATTCATGGTACTCACCCTCGGGAGTTGCAAGGGTTGCTACAGTTCCTTTTTTTCTTTTTCTTTCATAATTTTGGTAAACGAACTGCCCTATGTGAAATCTAACAATAGAGCTGATCGCATGCTCCTGAGCTACATTTAAAGTGTTGTTGTAAACACGAAATCCAATCTCTTGGAGTAACGGCAATAAAATTTTAAATGCTAGATCCTTAAGACTCATTGTTATTTTGAGCTTATGAAGTTCGTGACTAATTATATCTAATTTAAAATCTTGAAGAGCTAGAAGTAGGTGATTTAGGATTGCTTGCGTGTCCACTTCTTCCTCTACGACTGGTGTAAACGGAGTAGGCGCATTAAAAGGAGTGCTCGTTTCAAACTTTGACATTAAATCTTTGAGTTCTGTCATTTGTAGATTTGCGATATTACCTATGCTTCCTCCAAGGGAGCAGATCTTTCCCAAAATCTTTAGTTTCTCTAATTCGCTATCATTGTAAGTTCGTCTTCCACTTTGGTCTCGTTCTGGTACTACAGCTTGATACCTTTTTTCCCATGCTCTTAAGGTGTGGATACTAATCCCGGTTAATTTTGAAACCATTTGAATGTTATAAAGGTTCATATTATTCTCCTATGCCCCAAAGATTTTATAATCAGTGTTATTGGGCTTAATTAAAGTTAATTGGACGGTACTAATGTTTCTAGTCTTAAACGCCGCCTCACAGTAGGTAAGGTAATACTCCCACTTTCGTTTAAATATATCGTTAAAACCCATGGGTTTTATGTCTTCCCATGAGTGGTAAAAACTCTCTTTCCACATTCGTAGTGTTTTTGCGTAGTGAAGTCCCATATCAAACAGTCCGTGAAGATGAAGGTTTGTTTTCTCACAAGCATTTACCATTGCTCTAATACTCGGGAGAAGCGAGCCTGGAAAAATATGCTTTTGGATGAAGTCGGTGCCTGTTTTAAACTCTTCATATCTTGAATCTGGACTTGTGATTGCTTGTATCGTTGCCACGCCACTTGGCTTAAGAAGTTTGTTGATTGACTCAAAGTAAGTCGGAAGAAATTTATCTCCAACAGCTTCAATCATCTCAATGGAAACAACACGATCAAACTTACCGTCAATCTTTCTATAGTCTTCAAAAATTAAGTCGATTTGTTTTTGATCTTTTAGTCTCTCTTTTGCATAGGAGAGTTGCTCTTTTGAAATAGTGATACCAGTTAACTTAACAGTAGGATAATTTTTCGCGATGTACTCCGCAAAGCCTCCCCATCCACAGCCAATTTCGAGGATGTGCATTCCACCTTTTAAATCAAGGCTATCCGCTATACGCTCGTATTTATTCCTCTGAGCCTCTTCTAGTGGAGTCGTTGTGTCTTCAAATAGTGCGCAACTGTATGTCATGCTTGGATCAAGCCATTTCTCGTAAAAATCGTTTCCTAAGTCATAATGATAAGAAATATTTTTTTTGGATCCTTTCAAGGAGTTTTCTCTTAGGTAGTGAAAAACTTTATTTCCTACGCCAAGTAAATTGACGAAGCTCTCTTTTTTCTCGCTACCTGACAATAGTCCCGACTCTTGAATATTGGCGATGGCCCATAGAAATACACTTTCAAGGTCTGGTGTGCTCCAATCTCCGTCCATGTAACTTTCGGCAAATCCAATGTCTCCTCCAACAATAAAGCGTTTAAAAAAACTAATGTCGTTTATGCTCACTACTGCTTTGGGGAAAGATTCAGGGGTTCCTGCAGTATAGGTCTCTCCTGAGGGAAGTTTTAATATAAGGTGCCCTTTTGAGAACCTATTTAGATATTTTAAAAAGATACTCTTAAAAATTGTAGATGAACTTGAAACTGATTTAGTGGTTACTTTTTCCATGATAGTGCCCCAATTTGAAGATGTTGGTCCTCGTCTTTTTTATAAAATTTTAGTTTTTTGCTCCATAAAATGAATGCATGAAAGTGAATAAGAAAAATCGTTTTTAAGGTGGAAAATGGAAACTTTAATGTGGATAAAATCAGTCTCTCTGTCGTCAGTGGATGTTTCTTTCCTGTCATTGACGCGGTTAATGTTGTCCCATTTTCATCAAAGTCGTTGATAAATATCTCAAGCTTTTCGACAGTATTTTTTACTTTAAAGATCATTTTATGATCATGTGAGATAAAGGGAGATATATAAAAGTGTTTAGTTGTCGAGTAGGTAAACTCAGAACCTACGCTGTTGAAGCAATCGGATTCTACAAGATAAGGTTTATGCTCTCCAAAGGTATTACCAATTTGGATGATTGAAAGAGGGGAGTCATTCTCGAGAGTAATATGATAGATACTGATAGGATTGAAAGTGTAACCTAAAAAACGCAGATTGGTGTAGAGCTTAATACTTTTTATTTTTTGTTCGATTTTATTTTCTTGGAGGTAGGACATAACATTTTCAAGAATACCTTTTTTCCCTTTGTTCAAATGATCATTATAAAAAAGAGAATAAATCGAGAAGCTATTGTAATTAACCAGAGGTAAATCTGTGTGAAGTTTTTTAGTGTCAAGTAAGTCGATTCCAAACCAAAAAAACGAGGTTTCAAACCGATGTTTTTTCGGCCTGACTCTTGAGTGAGTAATGGTGCATTCCACTAACTCATGGCCCATGGTAGCTCCTTACCCTTAAGCTCTAAAAGCGATTTAGCGGCATTCATTCCAGAAATTAGCGCATCTTCGTGAAAGCCATATCTCATATAAGCACCAGCGTAATAAATGGGAGTGTCGTGATTATTCAGAGCTGGGAGATCTCGGGAGGCTATTTCACTTTCTGTATTAAATATTGGGTGATGATAAGTAATTTGCTTTATGATTTTACTTTGATCAACGAACTGTTCACCATTAATGTTGATAAAGTAATTATTTTTTTTGCTCACTCCTTGAAGAGAGTTCATCCAGTAAACGGTGAAGTTTTTATTATTCTTCTCTGTGATATAGTTCCAGGAAGACCAAACATTCTTCTTTTTTGGCATAACTGAATCATCAGTATGTACTGTAGCGATATTTTCTTGGTACCGAAAAGCACTTAATAATTTAAGTTCCATGTCCGTAGGGTTTTCTCTCATCTTTAGCGATTCGTCTGAGTGGCTGGCCATCAGGCATTTATCAAAAATGTATGTTTTTCCACTGCATTTAATAGATACTTTTCCATCTTTTTCAGTTGTAACTTTATCAACAGGAGAGTTCGTTTTAATTTTATCTTTAAATGATGAGATTAATCGGTCTCGATATTGAATGCTTCCACCTATTACAGTTTTCCATTGATGCTGAGTATTTAGGCCAAGGAATCCATGGTTTTCAAAAAAGCGAATTAGCGTCATCGCTGGGAATTGGTTCATGTTTTCATGAGGTGTTGACCAAACAGCGCTACTCATTGGGATCAGGTAAATGTTTTTCATCTCGTCTGAAAAATTATGTTTTTTTAAAAAATCACCAAGAGGGATTCCAAGCTTTTCTTTTTTTATTAATTCAACCGCAGTTTGATTGAATCTGTTTATCTCCATTAATGTTTTGATGAATTTTGGATTGAAAAGGTTTCTTTTTTGGCCAAAGAGTCCAGAAAGCCCCGAACCGTTGTATTCGAGATTTTTTTCTCTATGGGCAACAGCAAAGGACATGTCTGTGTCTTCATATGGAACTTCTAGATGTTTAAAAAGCTTTAACATATTAGGATAGGTAACTTCATTGAATACCATGAAACCAGTATCAAACGTTGCGGTTTCGCCGTTATTTTCGACTGTAATTGTGTTTGTGTGGCCGCCGATATAGTCATTTTTTTCAAATAAGGTGATATCGTAATCATCTTTTAAAAAATAAGCGGCACTCATCGCGCTCATCCCTGTTCCTACTATGGCAAGTTTCTCTTTCATCTTCTTATTTCCTTAATAAGTAATGTCCTACAAACCACTCTGTGCCGTTTCTATATTTCCATAGTTCTTCACAGCTCATAAAAAAGACGCGCCAATAGTTGAACCATTTTTTAGATTCTTTTTTTCCATAGTGTTCATCAAGAATTTTCATGACAGGTTTTTTGTTTTTATCCATTTTTTCAAGCCACGCTCTAGCAGTTTTTTGATAATGAACTCCATCGACGGCCCAATAATTTTCCATTTTTAGGTGATCTTGGAAGTAGTGAAGAAGGTGAGAGGAGGGCATTATGCCGCCGCTAAAAAAGTATTTACTCATCCAATCACTATCATCTTTGATGTCAAAGTTATAAGGAACATCTCTATGAACAAATATGTGAACAAAGAGTTTTCCCTCAGGGTTTAGCCAACTGTGAATCCGCTCTAAAAGTAAGGGGTAGTTTCGCATGTGCTCAAACATTTCAACGCTTATTACTCGATCAAACTTTTCATCAAGGTTTAATTCAGCAACGTTGTGAGTTCTCACATCTACGTTATTAAGTTTCTGTGCCTTTGCTTTATTTAAAATGTATTCTCTTTGCTCTGGGGAGTTTGAAATCGCAACTATTTCAGAGTTTGGAAACTTCTTTGCCATAGTTAAAGTGATGGCGCCCCAACCACAACCTAATTCAAGAATTTTGTGACCGTCTTTGATGTCTGCCCTTTTAATTGTAAGTTCAAGCATTTCTTCTTCAGACTCATCAAGGTCGGTGGCTTCATTCCAGTGACAGCAACTATATTTCATTTTATTTCCGAGCACTTGCTCAAAAAAACTAGTAGGTAATCTGTAGTGTTGATCATTAGCGTCGGCTGTCATGATAGCGATGGGATTTGTTCTCATTTGTTCAATGAATTCAGATCTTTTTTGATCCATCTGAGCAACAGTGGTTCCGATATCTTCTTTAATTCTTTGTCCAATAAAGTGTTGAATTCCTTTTCTAAGTACACCGTCTGGTAGCATTCCCTTAGACACTAGATGATCAATCATTTTTAACCCCATTTATTTGTTTATCCTACGTCCAAATAATAAGGCGTTGGTGATGGAGTTACAATAGACAGGGGGTCAACAGTTTTGATTTGTCTAGCTTTTTTGTCGTAAAAACAGGTGCTTATCCGTACTTGTCTAACTTTTGTGTATTAACTGTGTCTATCTACAAGTTGTACTATTACGTTATGAAAAAGAAATTAATTGTCTTCTCTTTGGTTTACCTTTTAATTGTTCCCGGTTTTGTCGCTGCAAAGAAGGATACTATCAAAGACTTTCCAAAATCTTCCTTAGGGTTAGACCTGGCAAGTTTTACTAAACTTGGCGAAAAGTTAGTTGAATTTAGCATTTTTAGTATCGATGTCTATGTTGTTAGTTATTATGAGAAAGTGAGTAAAGATGTCTCGAAGGCTCGCGCCATAAACTTGAATTATAAAATGAACGTCTCGAGAAGTTTATCCATAAAAGGTTGGAATGAAGGCTTCAAGTGGATGAACAAATCTGAAAAGAATAAATACAAAAAAGCAATAAAGTGGATTCATGATTCTACAGGTGATCTTTTGAAAAGAGATAATTTAACTATTTTTGTTGTCGAAGGTATTACGACTTTAAAAAGAAATAATAAGACGATAGCAGTTACTGGTGACCCTCTAGTGGGTGAGATTATTCTCGGTCCATGGGTAGGCGAGAAACCAATCAGAGAAGATGTGAGAAAAGCTCTCCTAGGAAAATAGCAAATGAATTATTGTATCGTTGATATAGAAACAACCGGGGGGAACAGAACAGGTAACAAAATAACTGAGATTGCCATTGTTAAGACTGATGGGAAAAAAATTTTAGAAACCTTTGAATCACTTATTAACCCGGAAAAAAGAATTCCTTCAAATATCACGTACCTCACAGGAATCACAAACGAGATGGTATCCGATGCGCCAAAGTTTTACGAGGTCGCGAAGGAGATAGTTCAATTTACAAAGGACTGCATCTTTGTTGCTCATAATGTTTTTTTTGATTATCAATTTATTAAAAGAGAATTTTTAGAGCTCGGCTTTACTTTTTCTAGAAAAACCTATTGCACGGTGAAGGGGGCTAGAGAAGTTTTGCCAGGCCATAAAAGCTACTCTCTCGGAAAGATAGCACCAGAGCTTGGGATAAAAAATAGTGCCAGGCATCGGGCAATGGGCGATGCCATGGCCACCTTTGAACTTTTTAAAATAATGAATAATAAGTCAAAAGCCTTTTTAAAAAACCAAGAGAAGCAACTTAATATCCGAGCAAACATTCCTGCAAATATTGATATAGAGACTATCAATTCGATACCTGAATCTTGTGGTGTGTATAAGTTTTTTGATTCAAACAACAAAATTCTCTATATTGGAAAAAGTACAAACATAAAAAACAGAATTTATGGACATTTCAAAGTTAATTTGACTAAAAAAAGAGACATAGAATTAAAAGCGTTGATTAAAAGTATTGAGTGGATGGAGACGACAGACGAACTTGCTGCATTGGTTATTGAAGCATGTCTTATAAAAAAACATCGACCAAAATATAATGTGAGATTAAAGAGTAGACGATTTATTTATGGTGTATTTTGGGATGGAGAGAAACTAACTTATGCAAGAAAGGAGAATATAGATCAGCGATTTGTACTGGTAAAAAACAAAAGAGCAGCTGAAGCCAAAATTAAATACATATATGAGAAGTCCTTAGGCATAAAATTTGAAAACATTTTAAGTGTCGATACTACACTTTCAAAATGGAGATTAGTGCTGGGGGAAAAAGCCTTTGGCAAAAGGATTGTTGGTACACTTTTTGATTTGGAGTATCCAAGTGAGTATTTTTTTCTAACAAAGAAATCCTCTCATGGAGAAGGGCACGTTAGATTTCGTGTTAACGAAAGCGCACTTAGTAAAGTTGAAATATTTGATAAGGAAGAAAATTTAACGTTTAGCATGAGCCTTATTGAAGACCCAGAGGTTAAGACAATTTTCATGTCTCACATAAAAAAATTAAAACTTGAAAAAAATATAGAAATAAAAAATGATACTAGAAACTGTTAATTATATTTAGAAGGAACTCAACCTGCGCTTTTGAATTATATAGATGAAATGAAAGTCTTAGACTGCCTTCCCTAATTGAAACATCTATATTGTTTGATGTTAATTTCTTTTCAAGGTCGCTTGCTTCTCCACCAGTCACTTTGAAACATAAAATGTTAGATGGGTTTTGTGTCGGTGTTATAAGTTTTAGGTTTTTAGATGAAAGGTTTTCAATAAAATATCGGACAAGCTCCTGGTTGTAGCTTTCTATATTATCCAAACCAACTTCAAGAAGTAATTCAAGTGATTTTTCAAGACAGCTAGTGGCCAAAAGGTTTGCTGTTTGCCCACGGTCAAACTTTCTTGCTCCAGGTAAAGTTTTTGTTGTGTACTCCAGAAGACTTTGGACATTAGTGGAGTTGGCACTTGTTATCCAGTTTCCATTGTTATGTGTAACTTCACGTTTTGCATTCTTTGAAATGTACCCAAAGGCATGGCCGTAAGGCCCTAATAACCACTTATAGGATGCACAGCTAATAGCATCGATGAGCTCGAGTTCTTGATGTTTTAACTTCAACCCGCCAAGACCTTGAGTGCAATCAACTATAAAGAAGATATTTTTTTCTTTTAGGTATTTTCCCAGGTCAGTGAGGTCAATTCTTTTTCCCGTATCAAAAGTAACCCAACTAATACAAAAGACCTTTGTGTTAGGGTCAATGTGATCGTCGAGCCATTTAGATGTTGGGAGATCCTCCAAAGGTAGATCAAGGAGTTGGAGTTTATTTCTATTTTTTTCCTCTGCTAGAAGAAAGGGGAGAACGTTCGATGGGTAGTCCTTGTTTATTACAGTCACTACATCATTCGCATTCAGGTTTAAGCCTTGGATGAGTGTATTGTTCACATCTGAAACACTACATGAGTGGAATACCTCATCAGCAGTTACTCCAAGAAGATTCGCGAAATGTTTTCTGGATATCTCTGGTTTTTGGTACCACTCATCGTAAGGAATAAAACTAGGATTTACTTCTTTGGCGAGTGTATCTTCAACTTGTCTTTTTGATCTTAAAGGAGAAGGGCCAAAGTATGCAGCATTGAAATAGTGAGATTTGAGTTCTCCAAATTCATCACGTACTTTTTCGCTGATGACCTCGTTCATTCAGACTACTTTGATGTTTCTTCGGTTGTTGTAGCTTTCGCTTCGACACTAGGTGCTTTGGCAGCCGGCACTGTAGATGTCTCTTCAGTGTCAGAGTTTAAAGGAGCAGCAATCGGTGCCTCCGAGTCTAAAAGAGATTTTTCAGAACCACCTTTTCCTCTTGCGAGATATAGAGAGCTCGCCATGAAAGCGACTGCTAATACTGTTGTGATCTTATTTAAGATATTACCTTGCTGAGCACCTGTCATAATTGAGTCAGAACCACCGCCGGAGAATAGTCCCGCTTCAGCACCTTTTCCAAACTGAAGAAGAACGCTGATGATAAGTAAAACAGTGATAATTCCGTGAACAATCATTAAAGTAGTGACCATGTGATAAATCCTTAAAATTTTGTAAAATTATTATATGAATCAGCCTAAATTGACAACTAAGCCTGAATATTTGCAGCGATTCTACTTATTTCATTAAAGTCAGAGGCTTTTAAGCTTGCTCCCCCAATTAATGCGCCCGAAATCTCAGGGTTCTCAAGAAGCTCCTGAGCATTTGAAGGCTTTACACTACCACCGTATAGGATCGGAGTCTTTGAGAACTTAGCTGGTAAACTATTAGAGATAATGCTTTTTACCATGCGATGGGCCTCAACTGCTTGTTTTGCAGTAGCAGTTTTCCCCGTTCCAATCGCCCATACCGGTTCATAAGCGATACAGGTGAGCTCTGGTTTGAGGTTTTGAACTTTGGGCAACACGTTGGTTAATTGAGCACTCAAAACTTCGTTAACTCTATTTGATTCCCTTTGCTCAAGAGTTTCTCCAATACAGAAGACAACACCAACTCCATGTTCCATTGATAAATTAATCTTTTTTATCAGTAGTTCATCATTTTCGTGAAAAAGTTGCCTTCTCTCAGAGTGACCTACGAGGGTAAAGTTTGAAGAGAAGTCTGAAAGGGTTTGGATTGAAGTTTCACCGGTAAAGGCGCCTGAGGCCTCACTTGAGATATTTTGAGACCCTACAAGAAAGTTCCCTATTTTTGGACGAATATTTTCTAAAATTGATAGGTAAGGTGCTTGGGGGCATATACCCTGTGAGATGTCGCCAAAAGTTTCGAGTTCCTCAAAGAAAGACCTTACCTGGTCTAAGTTTTGGTTCATCTTCCAGTTTCCAAGAATGATCTTTTTTTGATTTAAAAACATCAACTAACTCCATGTTAAAAGTTTTAAAGCTCGGTTATTTTAACCCATGTTTTAGTGCCTGAACCCCGACTAATGTGCCTTGCTCAATATATTCTAGAGAAGCGCCTCCTCCGGTGGAGATATGGCCCATATACCTTGATAGTCCTGACTTATTAACAGCACTTACGGAATCTCCTCCACCTACTAAACTAAAGCACTCTGTGTTCTCTGACAGGCTTTTAGCGATTGAAAAAGTCCCTCTTGAAAAATCTTCTATTTCAAATAGCCCCATTGGCCCGTTCCATAAGATAGTTTTCGCCTTTGAGCATATGTCAGAAAATTTAGCGACTGTCTTTTCTCCAATATCAAGACCCATCATTTCATCAACAATATTTTCATCCTCTGAAAACTCTGGTGCTGAGTCGGGGTTTTCCGCAATTATATGATCCGAAGGTAAAATAATCTTTGCGTGGTTTTTAGAGCTAAGAATCTTTTTTGCCAAGATAACATCTTCTTCACTGCAAAGTGATTTTCCAATGGAATACCCTTTCGCATTTAAAAAGGGGTAAGCCATAGCTCCACCAATAATTAGGTGATCAACAGGCCCTAAGAGTTGCTCGATTATTTTAATTTTATCGCTGACTTTTGCACCACCGATAATACCCACGAATGGTTTTTTTGGACTTTCGAGTACGGTGTTCAATGCAATCAGCTCTTTTTCAATAAGAAGTCCAGCAATGACATTTTTGTGGTCAAAATGAGATACTATGCCATGAACTGATGAGTGTTTACGATGACTAGTTCCAAATGCATCATTCAGATAAACATCTCCATAGCTAGCAAGTTTTCTTGAAAATTCAGAGTCATTACTTGTTTCTTCCGGGTGAAACCTTAAGTTCTCTAAAAGTACTAACTTAGTAGTGGGAAGAGACAGTAGGGTTTTTATCCCTCTATCTGTAGCTGACTCTGTTAAAACAACTTCAATGCCCAGTTTATCTGCAATGTATTTTGCCACAGGCTCAAGAGATAACTTCTTGTCAAATTTACCTTTGGGACGCCCAAGATGAGACATCATCGTAATCTTTGAGGCACCTTTTTCAATAAGTAACTTTATTGTATCAAGGGATAAGTCAATTCTTGTGGAGTCCGTAATCTGTCCATCTTTTAGTGGGACGTTAAAATCAAATCTCGCGATTACTTTTTTACCGCTAATGTCTTGGGTGTTGAGATAGTTAATCATTATTTTCCCACATATAAGTCTAGATTAAAGTTTGCTTGCAATTAGTTCTGTTAAGTTAATAACTCTGTTGGAAAAACCAGACTCGTTATCGTACCACACGACTAACTTTAGAGATTTTGGTGTTACCATATTCGTTAAAGGAGCATCTACGATTGAGCTATATGTGCTTCCATTATAGTCACAACTAACGAGTTCTTCATTGGTTACACTGAGGATGCCAGATAGATTCGATGTGGCAGCTTCTTTTAACTTTTTGTTAACTTCCTCTTTGGTTGTGTCCGTTTTCAGGTTCACAGTGAAATCAACCATTGATACATTTGGAGTGGGAACTCTAACAGCATACCCATCAAGTTTTCCTGCAAGCTCAGGAATAACAAGTCCAATCGCTTTTGCGGCACCCGTTGTTGTTGGGATCATGCTCATCGCAGCAGCTCTCGCTCTTCTTAGGTCTGAGTGAGAGTGATCCAAAAGCCTTTGGTCACTAGTGTAAGCATGGACTGTTGTCATGAACCCATTTTCAATTCCAAATGAGTCGTTTAGTACTTTTGCCACTGGCGCGAGGCAGTTAGTTGTACATGAAGCATTACTCACGACATCGTGAGAAGAAGGGTCATAGTCAGAGTGATTTATCCCCATAACGATCGTATGATCGATGTCTTTTGCCCCTGGTGCACATAAAACGACTTTTTTTACTGTGTCTCGAATATGCATTGATAAATCTTCTTTTGATTTAAATTTTCCAGTTGCGTCAATCACGACCTGAACACCTGCATCACTCCAGGGTATTTTAGAGGGGTCTTTCTCGGTGAAAAACTGAACAGGGGATTCATTAATATAAAGTGTATTTTCAGAGTAATGAACATTTCCAGCAAATGTAGCGTGGACTGAGTCATGTTTAATGAGGTGCGTGTAGGTTACGGGGTCACCAGGGTTATTTACTGCAGTGATTTCAATCAAATCACTTGGTGATGAAAAAAGTTGTCTGATAAGTGTTCGTCCAATTCTTCCAATGCCGTTTATACCAATTTTGATTTTAGCCATAGTAATTCTCCGTGAAGATCTGCGGTTTTTAAATTGGCCATAATATGCCATAGTCATTCTCGCTTGGGTAGCTATCAAGGAAACATTAATGAGTAAAAAACAACTTTTTATTAAAGAAATTGAGCACGGCATTAGCTTTGAAGAAAGGTTTCTCGTCAAATACATTGCTGAAGGTAAAGGAAAGGACGGACGTGGATATCTGAATATAATTCTAGCGGATAAATCGGGTCAGATTGAAGGAAGAATGTGGAAAAACTACGAAAGCTCTCTGGGGGAGCTATCTTCAGGGGATATTGCTCTAGTCAAAGGAAAGGGAAACCGCTACCAAAAAAAAATGCAGGTTATTTTAGAGAACATATCTAAAACTGGGTCAGAAGACCTGACTGATTTCCTCTCAACCTCAAGTAGAGCCTCAGCAGAAATGAAAGATGAGCTGATGAAAATTGTCAAAAACTTAGATGATTATTACGTAAAAGAACTTCTTTCTGTGACTCTCAATGACCCCATAATTTCCGAAAGGTTAGACACATGGGGCGCTGGTAAAAGTATCCACCACGCCTATCAAGGTGGGCTTCTCGAGCACATTCTTAGTTGCTCGAATCTTGCGGTGCAATTAAGTGAGCACTACAAAGTGAATAAAAACTATGTAGTTGCTGGAGCAATTTTACATGACCTGTGTAAAGTTTTTGAGTTAAGTGGAGGAGCTGTAACCGACTATACTTTGGAGGGAAAACTTATTGGCCACCTCGTCAAAGGGGTTGAGTTAATAGAGAGGTTTTCAAGGAAAATTCCCGATTTCCCTTATGATCTAAAGCTCCACCTAAAACATATCGTTGTTAGTCATCATGGAGAGGTGGAATACGGGTCGCCAAAAGTACCGTCAACTCCGGAGGCTGCACTAGTGCACTATATCGACTATTTGGACTCAAAAATGGCAGCAATGGATGAATTAATTAAAAAAGACACGAACTCTGGAGATTGGACAGGCTATGATCGCGTATCAGGACGTTCTGTTTATAAAAAAGATCTGCCTTTTTATGAAAAGCCAGTCGAGGAATTAAAGTCAGCTCCCTTAAAAAACGAAAATAAAGCAAAAATCGGTTTGAAAAATAATGACTTGGCCAATCAGCTCAAGAATCTAAAACTTTAGAAATTTTTTAAATTCTCAAAGCAATTTAAACTGTTCTGATAGACTCGCTTGAGAAGGTCATCGATAGGGATATTTTTAATTTCAGAAATTTTTAACGCCACAAGTGGTAAGTAGGATGGATTATTTTCATTTCCTCGGTAAGGCGTGGGTGTTAGAAAAGGAGAGTCAGTTTCCAAAAGAATTTTATCAATGGGGCAAAGTCTTATTGCGTCTCTGACATTTTCTGCTGTTTTGAAGGTACACATGCCATTAAAGCCAAGGTAGAAGTCATTCTCCAGGGCAAATTCAGCCAACTCTATGCCGCTCGAAAAGCTATGTATGACTCCTTTTTTTTTCATATTTTTCACATGATTTTTTAGAAGCTTAGTCATGTCTTTGTCACTTTCACGATTATGAATAACCACAGGCATATGCTCTTTGGAAGATAAATCTAAGTGATAATCTAGGCAGGCTTTTTGTTTCTCAGGAGAGGAGAAATTGTAAAAGTAATCAAGTCCAATTTCTCCAATTGCACACAGTTTTGGATTATTTTTATGAGCATTGAATAAACTATCAAAACCTGATGATTCGAAATTATCAGCTTCGTGTGGATGAGTTCCTAGAGTGAAGCCCAGGCAATCATGCTTTGAAGAGAGATGTTCAACAACGTTCCAGTTTTTCTTAGAAGTGGAGATTGTAATCGCTTTTTCAATACCTAGACTTCTAAAATCATCCACTACTGATGAGTCGTCTTTTTCTTTAATCATATCTAGATGAAAGTGAGTTTCAATAATTTGATGAACAGGGTCGGCTCCATCGAAATATGGAGAATCTTTTAGGTAATCAGAAAGTAGAGCTTTTTTTCCCATGTTTAAAGAAGTGAATCCATAAGAATATAAAGTTGAGATAAAGGAAGAGCACCCTCTATCTTTTTTTCATTAAGTAAAAAAGTTGGCGTGCTTTTAATTCCAATTTCATTTCCAATATCAACAATTGAAATTAGTTCTTTTAGTGTCTCTGGATTTTCATAACAGTCTTTTACATCTTCTTCGGCTACTTTATTTTCAATCCACTCATCATCTAAAGTGGCTTGATCGTGAAAAATTTCGTCGTGCACTCTCAGCAGATCATCTTTTTTACAAAGACTAAGCCTGGCGGCATTGCAGGCTTGAGGATGTAAGCCGTATGTCATTTTTGAATTGCAACTATTGTCCAATGGATAAAACATATATTTAATTTCAACTTTATTTTTATAGCGCCTCATAATTGATGGGATCATTTTCGATAACGCTTTACAGGCTGGGCACTGAAAATCACTAAAAATTACCATGCGAATAGGAGCATCTTTGGTAGATGTTAAATTTAACTCGGGTAACTTTCCAGGAAGAGGAATTGTTTTAAGTTCTTTGTATTGATTTATTAAATCGTCTTTAATGGATAATAAATCCTTTTGCTTTGAGGAGTAGGTGAGATTTCCAAGGCCAATAACTATAAAAAAAATGACAGATGTACCTATCGTTGGAATGATTTTTATCTCTTTAGTACCTATATTTTTGTAGGAAAGAAAAAAAGCAATATTGCTGGATACCCAAAAGATAGAGCAGACAGGGCATAGGGAACCGAGAGAAACAAGGCTGTAAATAAGAAGTCCAACGCATCCAATGAGGTTAATACCTCCAAAGAGATAGACAACGCCAGATAGATTAATTTTACTCAGGATAAGCGGAGCTAAAAAAAGAGCACTCGTAACAATTCCTAATGAAGATATCGGGGCACCAAAAATATTTGAAACACTTGAGTTAGTTGCACTATCGCAATTAAAAAAAGATGAAAGATCACATATCCCTCCACCTCCAAGACCTTCAGGGAAATGAACAGAATAGTAATGTTGTGTTAAGTAAATCGAGGCGGCCAAGGCAATTATAGAAAATAATCCGATTAAAAACTTTGTGTTAAACGAAGTATCACTTTTAAATGTCGACATAGTTATATTCCCGGTTTTTTATTTGTAATTAAAGTATAATTTCGCAGGATAGTTTTGTCTCGCCTAAAGCTATGAAAGTTTTCTTTTGAGCAATATGTGCACCTTGGGTCAATATTAAATTTGGCTGATGGAGAAATCCCTAAAACTTGACGCATTACCTTGCCAGTTAAATCAAAAAAAATTTTGTCGTTTTTCATTTTAAAATTACTGCCACAGGGAAAGTAATTATGAAACTCTGAAGTCACTTCGAAGCAGCATTGTTTTATTGAGGGAAGTATATGTATGTTTTGTGGACTATCAATATTTGTAAAAATATTTTTTTTTACACCTCGCCAACCAGCGTGAATAAGGTAGTAACCTGTACTTGACTCTATATATACACTCAGGCAGTCGGCTGTTTTTATCGCGATGCTCTCCCCGTAAAGAAGTTGTTCTTTACTCCAAAAGATACCATCTGCCTCAATCTGATTTGGAGAATTTTTAATTTCATTTAATGAAACTATTTTATTTGAGTGAATTTGTTCGACCTCATAAAAAGGAAGACTTGGCTTTTCTTTAAGAAAAGTTAATTCATAACTAGTTTTCACTTTTAATCACTTGGAGTTTTTCAAGTAAAGTCTCAAAAAACTTGGGTCTTGGTGCACTAAAGTGAAGCTTCTCTTTTGTTATGGGGTGGACAAAACCTAGCGTTTTAGCATGAAGAAGAGGGTATTCATACACGAACTCATCCTCTGTCTTTAACTCTTTTTTAAGTCTTAAAATATCTTGTGCTGGGTTTCCGTAAGTTTGATCAAACAAAATAGGTGTTCTTTCCACGACTGAGAGGTGTACTCGAATTTGGTGAGTTCTTCCCGTTTCTAGTTGGCATTCTATATGATGAAAAGGTCCATAAGAATCGAGCTTCCTGAAGTGGGTTACAGCGTGTTTTCCTGCTTTTACATTTATCGCCTGCTTCAATCTATTTGTAGGGTGTCTTCCGATGGTGCTTTCAATTCTTCCGGTTAATGGAAAGTTTTTAGCTGGGACAATTGTTTCGTAAATTCTTTCGATGTCGTGCTCAGCAAAAAGTTTGGACATTCCCTCATGGGCTTTTGCCGATTTCGCGACAGCCATAACGCCGGTAGTTCCCTTATCAAGTCTGTGAACTATTCCAGGTCTTTTTTCACCACCTATTCCTGTAAGGTCATTACAATGAAAAAGCACCGCATTGACTAGTGTTCCTGTGTAATTACCAGGAGCCGGGTGTACGACCATTCCTGCAGCTTTATTTACAATGATTAGATGTTCGTCTTCAAATAAAATATCCAGAGGGATATTCTCTGCCTTTATTTCTGTATCTACAGCCTCCGGGATATTCACTGAAATTTCAGTATTCTCTGGTGGAAGTTTTTTTAACGACAACTTTTGAGTTTCACAGTTGATTTCTCCTGCCTCAAAGAGTTGCTTGACGACACTTCGACTCAAGTCAGGAAGCTTTTCAGATAAAAATTTATCCAGCCTAGAATACTTTTCTAGGTCTTCTTTTGTTATTATAACTTTCATATTGTGTTCTTTTTGAATTTAAATTTTTTGTTGCTTCTGGTCTACTCTATTCATATACGATGCGGCAACCTCTTCTGGGTTCATCTTTAAACATTTTGCATATTGGTAAACGAAGCCTCTGGTATAAACTCTAGCGGGTAAGGCGCTAATGTTTTCTTCCTCAATATTTTTAAGGTGTGTTTTAGATATTCTAGTCATTTCACACATCCTTGCGATATCCACGTTTTTGTATTCTCTTACTTTTTTGAGTGTTTCTCCTGAAAACTCTTTTGTCTCTTTAATCTCTTTTTCAAAAATTGGATCAGTATCATATTTGAGTGCAAATTTATTACTCGCAACAAGGTTTGATATTTTCTTTTCAGGTTTTGTCTTTGTATTTGTTGCCTGAATTTGTTCTTCTGCCGAGACTTTTTGAGTGATAGTTGGTTCCGTTTGTGTTTTTTCCTGAATAGTTTCCACAGAAAAGTCATTCTCAAGGTGATATTTCCTTCTGTTTCTTTCGTTTCCGAGGATGTTAAAAGCTTCTTCAATCTGGCTTATATTTTCCTCGATATCACTTGAGGACATAATACTATAAAGGGCCATATTGTCTTGCGAAAGGGATAGTTTCGCTTTCTGGTAAGCTTCTTTGATTTCTTCAAAAGTGGCTGAATGTTGTATGTTTAGTACTTCATAGAAGTTTTTTTTCATCCGACCTTCTCCTGGTTCTTTTCAATTTGGTTAGGAATTAATTTGTGAACTATTGACTCGAAGTTATGGATGAGAGGGGAGTTTGGGAACTCCGTTAAAAGAGGCTTTCTTTTTTTTACGCTTTGCCAAACAGATGGGTCATGCTCGAGGTAACCTGTGTAGTCAAGACTAAACCCAAAGTACTTTTGACAAATAAATTTCATCGAAAATCCGATGTCTATGTCTGCTTGAGTTCTGGTTTGATTAATTATTAAATTTGGAATGAAATCACTTATTTCAGCTTTTATGATTTCTCCTAGCTCTGGGTATTTATTAGAAATTTCATTAATCATTTTTGATGGGTTCGATTCACCTGTTATTTTGGAGTTCATGGCCTGGTCAATCAAATGGTTTACGTCTAATAGCTGGTCACAAAGACTTAGTTTTCTGTGGAACACAGATTTAATAAATCTATATGTATTTTCTATAGATGTAGGTTCAGGAAGAGTTGTCATGATACCTTTATCAGCTGCTAAAAAGAAGTCTAAGGTGTTGTATGTTGTTCCAGCACCAAGGTCTAATAAAACAAAGTCGGCATCCATCTCATAGAGTTGGTGCAGGATTTTTGCTTTATGAACTTGCTTTAAATTGGCCATTCCGAAATCATCATGGGCTCCGCTAATTATGGATAGATTGTCAATTGGTGTTGGTGTTATTAGGTCATCAAAGTTACTGACTTTTTTTGTTAAAAAGTCGCTTAGAGTTAAAGCGGGAATGTTGGCGCCAAGACAAGTATGAAGATTTGCACCACCAAGGTCTAAGTCTATACTTACAACTTTGTAACCCATAAGTGCGAGACAAATAGAAAGGTTCGCGGTTGTTAGACTTTTTCCGACACCACCTTTACCGCCGCCGATTGACCAAATCTCTTTGCTTTTTTGAGCAGATACTCTTGATTTCCAGTCTGATTCAGTTGTAAATTCCTTTAACCTATCTTTGATAATCGTTGTCACTACGCTTTCCTTCCTTGGAGTCCCTGACTATTATAAATAAAATTTAATTATTATGTAAGAGGTTAAAATTACTTGGGTTTTTGAGTCGGGTAATGGTCTGAAAATGTAACAACCTAGGTAGACAAGAAAACTTACATTATTGTAATGTCTGATTTTTTAACGGAGTTACATTTTTGGTTTCAGCATCAAAGCAGGCGAAATTAAAGTCGAGGTCAAATCTTCATTTGAGTAGGAAGTTTTGGCATATGGGTGGTGGGATCGTAATACTTACAGTCTACATGCTCTCCGGCTTAGATGGCCGAGACGCAGGAGTGATTTTAATTTCATACTCTTTACTAAATTTTATTTTTGAAATCGTAAGGCTTGGCAGCAGTCGATTTAACCAATTGGTTTTGTCGGTCTTGGGGAGTTTTATGCGTGAGGAGGAAAGGAAAAAAGTAAGTGGAATGCCTTTCTATGCTCTCGGTTGTGGCCTTTCTTTTTACTTGTTTCCGGAGAAGATTGCGATTCTCTCAGTTTTATTTCTTACATTTAGTGATCCTATTTCTTCAATAGTTGGTGTTCTATATGGGAAACATAGATTTATGCCTAACAAATCAATACAAGGGTCCTCTGCCGGTTTCTTTGTTTGCTTTGTGATTACCTATGTTGGAATAATTTCTTGGAATTCAAATCCAGCAAATCTATTTGCTTTTTGCTTTATGGCCGGAATCATTGGTAGCTTTTCCGAGCTGTTGTCCGTTCTAAACTTAGACGATAACTTAACAATCCCCCTTTTTAGTGGGCTAGGGCTATTTGCTTTAAATAATCTTTTCCAAATTCTTTAGTACAAAATATTTCTTTAATTGAATCAATTGAGACTGTAGATTAGAATCAAATTCTGTTTTGTTTCTCTGGAGTTTTGATGAACGAAAAATTAATGAAATTAAAGCCTTACTATGCTCAAAAAGTCTGGGGTGGAGATTTCTTATCCCGAGTGAAGGGAAGAAAAAAAAGTGACCCCATTGGAGAGCTCTTAGAGGTTTCTATTCTTAAGGATTCTCCATCTAGCTATAATGACTGTCCACTGTATGAACTATTTAATGAAAATGAAATAACTTATTGTGTTAAGTTTATTGAGACAACTCAAAACTTAAGTGTTCAAGTTCACCCTGGAGATGAGTATGCTAAAGAGGTCGAAAACTCTCGAGGTAAAGCAGAGTGTTGGTTAATTTTAGAGGCAAACCCAGGTGAAGGTATTTATCTTGGACTTAAAGATGGGGTTAGTAAAGAAAGGTTTACAGAGGCAATTGAGAAAAAAGAAGAGCTAAATGAGTTGATGAATTTCTACCCTGTTAAAAAAGGTGATTTCTTTTTTGTTCCTCCCGGGTCAATTCATGCCATAGGAAAAGGGGTTTTACTTTTAGAAGTTCAACAGTCATGTGGGGTGACCTACAGAGTTTGGGATTGGAATCGATTAGACCTGAATGGTAAGCCGCGTGAATTACATATCAAAAAAGCAATGGATGTTATAAACTTCGATCCTAACTTTAATACTAAAAGGTTTTTTCAATACTCAGATAAAGGGTTTTCAGAGACGCACGAGTATGAAATGGCAACACATCAGGACTTTTCTTTTAAAATGGTCGAGGGAAAAAAGTCAGAGAAAATTAAAGTTGAGCTCAATAAAAGAGGAAGGCCTACTGCAATTATATGCTTAAAGGGAATTGTTCAAATTCATAGAGGGAATGACTCTGCAAAGTTATCTGAGTATATGACTGTTTTGTGTCCTAAGGGTGATCAACCTGATGTGATGGATTTAGATGTCCTCAGTAGTGAATGTTTCCTGGCAGTTATTCATTAACTAGTTAAGTAACGGATTTTACATTCTCAAAAAATCTCGTTTAGAGAATAATTATCCCAAAAAAAAATTAAGCACCGGTTTGTGAAAAAATATTCCTTTAAGGAGTATTAATGAGCAAAATTATTTTCTTATTATTTATAATCTTCAGTCTTAATTCTAATGCAAGCGTTGAACACGCGCGAGTCGATCTTGAAGATGTTGTAAGTAATTTTATTCAAATTAAGGCTCCTGAAAAACTAGACTGGAACTGGGAAGAAGCAATAGGTTTATTTGGACTTGTTAGAGTCGCAGATGTGGTGAATGAAAAACAAAAAGTAGAGATTTTAGAGTTTATCAAAAGATACCATTATTATTACGACAAAAAAAAACCTAAAGTCACATGGGCGGACGAGTGCCCCTCTGTTTTATCAGCATTATTTTTAGAGGATGAGTACTTTAGTAGTGATGAAATTAATTTTTGGCGCGTTCTTGATTATCTTAAAACAGCTAGACTTAATGAAATAGGCTCCATTGACCATCTTGGAGAAGATTCTACAATTGGTAAGTTTTTTCCACCTTATAAGAATTCAGTTTGGTTAGATTCATTAATGATGTGGGGAAATTTAAGTATGCGAGCTGGCCTATTAATGGGAGATGCGCAATTAATTGATCTCGCATTGTCTCAACCAAAGATTTTCTCTACATACCTTCAAGATGAAAACTCCGGCATGTTTATCCATTCATATAACTATCGTGGTGACTACACTTTCCCTCGTAAAAAGCTTTTTTGGACTCGTGGAAATGGGTGGGTTGTGGCAACTCTCGCTGACTATCTTGAGCTCATGCCAAAAGGGGATCACAGGTATGAAGAGATAAAAAATATATTTATTAAATTAGTGAAGGGCTTCTTTGAAGCACCAACGAAAAATAATTTATGGAGAAATTTATATCCGGTAAATAAAGACAACAGGATAGATACATCTGGCAGTGCACTTGTTGCTTACGGAATGGCCAAAGGTTTTCGATTAGGTGTCCTTGATGAGAGGTATTTCGTTCAGGCCAAAAAATCTTTTACGGCAATAAATAGTCATTTAAAAAAGACAAAATTTGGAAAGAGATTAACAAAAGTAATAGGACCTACTGTTCCAGGGCCAAGGCTTTTTTATCGAATCATCCCTTACCAAAAAAATTCTTACTATGGGCATGGTGCCTATTTTTTATTGGCCAGTGAGATATTGAAATAATTTTCGTTTATCATTAATTTATTCATCTTTAAGCCCGAAGATTCTTATTGATGAAGCTAAAAGTAACGTTAATATTTATAGTCCAATTATTTGTAATTCCTTTCAACTCTTTTTCAGAAGATGGGTATTCAAGGGTCATTAAAAATTGCTTTGACAATAAAGACTGGGGAGAGCAACTTTGCAGACTTTATGAATTGCCAGATGATCCAATGTATATGGAAACTCCTGATGGTAATTTTGCGATGAACACCACTCCTATTCTTTTTGAGTTCATTGATGAAGTTTTTGATGTACTTGAGACACCTCTTTATATTCCATATGTTCTCACAAATAGAGAAGACCTTATTTTAGACAAAGCCGAAAGCAGGAAGCAGGCTTACAAAGACCTAGTTGTAAAATATTCGATTGAGAATAGGTCCTTAAAAAACTGTCAGAAAGCGTGTTTAGTGAAGTGTATAACGGCCAATATTCTTAAGGGGCAAAGAAATTGGCGTACAAAACTAGGAGCAGTTGAGAGTTCATTTCTTCATGAAAAAGGAGAGTGCACTGAATACTCTAGAATAGCTACATTTCTAGGAAGTAGTATTGGCTTAAAGACAGGAATCGTTGCAGGTAAAAGTCATGCTTTTGTTGAGTATACAATTAATGGGCAAAGGTACTTTGCCGAACCTCAAGACTCTAGTTGTAGTTTTTTTCAAACAAGGAAAAGGCATATACCAATGCTTCAGGCGATGGAAGAAAATTTAAATCAAAAAAACCGGTTCTTACAAAGTATGGATTCACCAAGCTTGGATCAAGGTTGGGACTCTGCTCCACCGATATCTTCAAAGCCTAGATAAAATTAAAACTCACCGTGAAAGCCTAAATGAAATCCTTGAGCTGTTGCCGAGGGAATTAACTCAATTTTTCTTTTTTTTCTTTTTTTAGGATCGGTGAAAATTCTGATTCCTTCTATCGCCAACGCTCCAGTTCCTATAATAGCAAAACCTAGTTGTGGAACTTTTACTTGTCTGTAAGCTATGTTGTATTCGGATCCATTTTTCTCTTGAAGATAAGCGATTAGTTTTCCCGAATCGCTGTAGGGGTGGGTGTTCCTGGCGTGATTGTATAAGTCAACTACCTGGGTCGCGCCAAGGACAAACGTTGCTGTTTTTGCCCATTTATTTTTAGGGAGTTTATTTGAGAAGGCTAGAGTAGAGTAAACACTTATAAGACCTGCATTCGTGATCATTGGTGCCGCTGTGATTAAAGCATCTTTATCAGGAGACCCCACTCCAAGGGGATCTTGATATCGCATCGATCCAAAATAAAAGTAGCCACTTTCTTCATCGGTGTATGGGATAACTCTAATATCAAAACAGTCTAAGTTTTGAAGCTCAGCGGCTGCACAGTGTGCGCCTTCATGAATAGTCGTTCCAAGAATAAAGGCGCCAGGAGATAAAGCCACGCCTGTCAAAGCATATTTCCAGGAACTCGGATCAAATTTTCTTTTTAAAAAGAACTTGCCTCTTTTTTGTTCTTTATTACTTTTTGAACCATTATCATCGCAATTATATCTGCTTATTGTTGGAGAGTTTATTTGGTCAATTTCATCTACACAGTTGGATATGGAGTTACATTGCGCAATGGCTTGTGCAGATAGAGTTATAAGAAATGTGATTAGAATAAAGTTTTTCATAATAACTCCATTTCAAGCGGCAATTTAAATGCCAGACTGCAAATACAGCCTCAGAGGGATCTTGGGTTAAATAGGTCAAAATCTATTAATCCGTCTAAAGTTTGGACAAAAAAATAGATTGAGTAGATAATTAAAAAGACTAAATTTAAGGACAAAAGTGGAAAAAATAATTTTGATCGTTTTACTTTTTTGTGGTGCATGCTCACTAGCTCCAGTTGTTTCTGAAAAAACCGCCAGAACTCTAGGGGATGGTAATTGGGAAACAAATGTTGGAATGTCTCCTGCCGTAAGTGTTACTGTTGGGAGGGGCTTCGGAGAAAGCTTAGATCTTCATTTTTCTTATGAGAGCCAGATAGTTCCTATAGTTGAAGTAGGCGGAAAATTTTCAATTATACAAAACAATGAAGGACTTTCGTTTTCCCTGTTTGGAGGAGGTTTCACTGATGGGGGGAGCTCAAGCGGCTACTACGCAGGGCCTGTTGTCAGTTTTAAAAAAAATTGGATCGAATTTTACGGTTTGGCCAAATATAATAATGTCACATGGGAGGCAGATGCCTCAACAGACGATGATGATTCTGTTTTTAACTTTAACTTAAGCATAAATCAAAACTTTGATTACTGGCTTGCTGTTGCGGGGGTTAACTTCTGGTTCAATGAGGGTTTTGGACTAAACATTAATGGAAAAAGATTTTTTATTGATGATGCTAGTGAGGATGGGGAGAGGATCATACCTTCTCTCCATTTACTTTTTAGGTATTAGCAAGCATAAAATAGATCTTTCAGAGGTTCAATATATTTTGTCCAAAGTTAAAGGAACCATCTCTATCAATTTCAAGAAGATCAGGGCAATTATTATTTAATCGGCTGTAAATGCCATTAAAAAGGTTTTTTAATTCTCTACTTTCAAAAATTTCTTTGATTTTAGGTTGGTTCTCAACAACGCGAATTTTCGTATAAGCGTTCCTGCTGTTCCCCTTAAACACCTGACCTCTAATGTTTTTTGCAGATAGTTTGAATCCATCTGATCTGTTACAGGTGAGTTTGATGTCCATATCAACATCGATTCTTACCTTTCCGTCATAATCAACAAAAACCCCTGCTGCATTATAAAAGGAGCAAGTTGGATTAAAAAAGCTACAATTTTTTCTCTTTTTAAATGAACTTTTTAATTTTGCTTTAAACTTCATTTTAACCGAATACGTATCGTTTGACTTTCTTCTTACTACTACATTGCGGAGGGACCTTCTCTTTGACAGAAAATCGAAGTTTCTAATTTTTACTGTTAATACATTACTTTTAAATGCTGGAAATGAGCTTTTTTGACTAATCTTTGAGCCAATGAAGCCCTCAAGTATGTAGCCCCAGCTAGATTCAGATATGCTTCCATAAGCATAGATTGCTTCATCGGTTTCTTTGAGGTTTATTTTTTCAACATTTTTCCATTGAGGGTGGGCCCTTAGTTGAGCATTGTTTGCGATTAACCTCTGTTGTCCGCTATAAATATTTAGACCATTGCCTGAGTATGATTTTTTAAAAATAGTTTGGTTATGATTTATATTGATTCTTATCGATCTTATTGTGGCTCTCGATCCATTATCTACACCAACAACCAATCTTTGAATGTCTCCAATTTTGGAAACATGTCCTACAATATCATATGTCCATTTTGATCTATTTTTAAGTTGGCTGTTGTTATTGCCGCTCCCATAGTTACCGTGGTGCAGGTAAAACTTTTTAGAGGAATTTTTAAGTTTTACGTAAATATTTTTTTTAACCCTAAAATTATGTCGCCTTCCAAGTTCTAGAGTGACTCTGACCCTGTAAATAGGGATATTCTCGGTATCTATATTACTAAGGTCACAATTTCCAAAAGTGAAAGATATGACAACCAAAGCTGTTATCACGGAGAACTGCGATAAGATTTTTACTGAAGAACTCTTTGAAGGTTTCATAATCTAGCCCAGAAGTTGGATTAGAGTTTTTCGGGATAAAAATAAAAAAAAATTAAGAAATTTTATAAAAGTTAATAATTAATAGGTGTTTTTTAGCCTAAAGAGTTAAAAAAAATAATCTTTCATTTCAATTTAAATTGTACCTTTGGCGTAGGCATTTTTTGTTTATTCTCAAACATAAACATGATTTAAATAAAAGCTTATTGTGATTAGCTAAGTTACTAAAAGTAAATGAGGGGGATAAGTTTTAAAAATTTAAGTTCCGATAATTCAGGTAGGGAGATAGCCATGTCAAAGAAAATTTTAAGTATATTATTTTTTTCTTCGCTTGCAGCTCTGATGATTTTTACACGTTTTGAGGATAAGCCAGATAAGGAGATTGTCAGCAAAAAAATTAAAAACTCAAATACTCCAAATTTAAAAAATAAACAAATCCAAAACATTCAAAATAAAAAGACCGCTTCAGTGACTAAAAGTAGAGAGGAAAAAATAAAGAGATTACTACTTGAAGACCCCAATTATAAAGAGACAGTTACAGAGTTTTTAAAAGTAAATAATGAGGAGGTCGATAAAATCCTGGCCCAAGATTATGAGGACCTTCAAAAGTACTTGTTAGATATTGCGCCAACAAAAAGCGACTTAATTGCAAGAGGGCTAGATCCATACATGGATGGTATCGAGGAGTTAGACGAAAATGACCGAGTTATCAGCATTGGGGCGATGGAGTTTGTTAATGAGGCAACCGATGGAGTTATATCTGATAATAAAACGGAGCATAGTTATTCGATCACTGAGGAGGAGAGACTTTATATTGAAACGCAAGGAGCTCAAGACTTGGATTCGAATGAGGTGATCAACTACCTTGAAAATCTTAGGTATAGATATGATATTGCTTCGCGTGTAGGCCAATAAACATTTAAAATTTGAGTCAAATATGAAAAAGTTTTCTATCTTAACAAGTCTTCTGCTGATTTTAACGGCGATAATTTATTTTAATGCAAGGACAACCCGAATTCTGTTGCCTCGAAATTCATCCAAGTATGCGGATTTTAAAAGAGTTGATTTACCAGGTGACAAAATAAAATCAAAGGTGTTTCGAAAGTTTAATTTTAAGATGAAAGTTCTTTGCCCAATGATGACAGACGATAATAATAGAGTTACCAACCGCAAAACTAGAGACAGCATCAATTGGAAGAGGGGTTGTACAAATCACTATTTTGAGATCAAAGCAGCCTTACCAGGGACTGATGAGATATGTCGCACTGGCCATACGGACTTTTTTGGTTTCATTGACCAAAAGGATGTTCATTGTCCAAGGGCATTCAGTCGAGGATATGAGAGGATTTACATTAGAATTTATTCTAAAGGGAAAAATCACAAGGTCTGCACAAGGGATAGAAAAGGTCATTGTGACGATGGAGTCGCCACTAGTTGGGGTTCCCCTCCACAAGATAGAAATAGGCTGAAAAAAGATCTTATTATGCCCACAATGAAGATTGGAACTGAACAAGACGCTGAGGATAAACAAGTGATGGCATATGTTTCCCAATTATTAGCACGATCGATTGAGCTCTCAAAAAGAAGATTTGGAATTAACATTCAAAATAGAATAGTAAGCGCCTACATGCGCCAACCAGATGAGGATCGAGGATGTGGTAGTCAGTCGTACTCACCAGGTCACAATACTTTAAATCTTTGTATTTCTTTAAAGAGGTATTTCCGTGAAAGTGAAGGTCCAGACACGGCCATCCTACATGAGTTGGGTCATTGGTATCATCGTAATTATTTTAAGCATAGGGCAGATAGAAGTCAGAGTCATAAAAGTGGGGAAAGAACAGATGTAAGTAATGCTTTTCAAGAGGGCTTTGCGAACTTTTTTCAAGCAACTTACTTTAGAGTTGTTGAGGGCACAGACTCTGAAGTTATTAAATTGCCTGAAATAAAATGTCCAATTGACGTAGATCATTCGCCAGAGAGATGTACTTGTTCAAATCCAAAGCATGGTTTTGATGATGAGGGATTAGTTTTTCAGTTTTTGACTTACCTTTACTTTGGAACAAACCTGGACGAGGAGTCTCATTTTAGAGGAGGACGAGGGCCTAGGAACAGAAATAAATTATTTCAAGTTGAATATTTTAATCAACCAACAGCATCTTTCAGAGATATGTATCGCCTACCAAGTGCTTATGAGTTTTTTAGAAACATAAGGTCTAGTCAACAATTCCCAAAAACATTTGTTGAGCTTTATGAGGGAAAGGGGAACCGGTTGGGGTTTTTGCAGTCATTTTGTGAGAAGGCCAATAATTACTACAATAGGAGAGGAGAAGGCCCTATGTCCATTGCGCCTAGGTCTCTTAGTGTTAAGCAGTCTATTTGCGATCATCCAAAGGTTGTCGATTTCTATAGAAAAGCAAAAGAGAGGATCACAGAGTTTTGACATCATTTGAATCGGAGGGGAATTTGCTGTTTTTAACGCTTATGCATTTTATTAATGATAAAAGTCGTTGAAAAAATGGCGACATGAGCTTTACAAGTAAAATGGTCGGAACGACTGGATTTGAACCAGCGACCCCTATCCCCCCAGAATAGTGCGCTACCAGGCTGCGCTACGTTCCGATAAAAATTAAAATAACGAATTCGTAATTAATTGTCTATTCGCTGATAGATCGATTTATTTATTTATTTATTTATTTATTTATTTATTTATTTATTTATTTATTTATTCTCGAGGATAT
>DCQT01000001.1 GCA_002323535.1 Bacteriovoracaceae bacterium UBA1511 | reverse complement strand
ACAACGGTAAAGCGTCCGTCATTTCAAAGTATGCCTTTTGCGCGCATCGCTTCGAGCTCGCATCAAGTGCTCGCTCTCTAAAAGTAATCATTTTAAAAGAAGGGCGCCCGCGTTGCGTATAAAATAGTCCACCGGACTATTTTCCCGCACGAGCGGTGGTGAAGTAGCCGACTGGTAACTTAAGTCGCCAGCATCATTCGCTTTCACATTCCAAGAATAGCCAGATTTGTCAAACTCCAGAAATGCGAGAATATGCACAGCTATATTTAAGGTTATTAATAAATTTTATAGTGCCAAGTAAAAATTATTTTTAGCAAGTCAAGGACAAAAACTTCATAGCAGCATGTTTCATTAATTTTTGACTAGATGATTTTAGTAAAAAAAGTTCCTATTTTTTTTTTCTAACTAAATATTCCCAGTGGGAATGCTAAGTTCACTTCATAGGATTTCTTCAGGAGACGTAAATGAGATTTTTTAATATATCGACAATGTTATTTAGTATTTTCTTAACATCAAATTCTTTTTGTAAACCAAAAATAGAACATCAAACTGTAAGAGGAACCCTCAAGGAAATTGTAGAAAGGGTAAGTAACATTACAAAGGTAAAATACATCTATAAAATTGACTTAAAAGGCAATGCTCAATTTTCTAAAAATTTTAAAATAACAAAAATTAATGCTGATTCGACTTTAAGCCACTTATTAAATTTGAATGGTTTTACAAGAGTTGAAGTCGAGCCGGGTATTAAAAAAATTATTGAGGCAAAAGATGTAAGGTATAGTGCAGTCCCTAGTATTGAAACTAGTAAAAAAATAACGCCTAATATCCCTGCCAATAGCGATTATTTTATGTTGAAATACCGGTTTGAAAGCGAGGTATCAACGAAAGATATTCAAAGAAGCTTGAAGCCTTTCCTTTCTCGTTTTGGGCGAATTGTTGATGTTGGCCAAACCAGAGAGGTAATCCTTCAAGATACTGGGTTAAACCTAAAAAGGCTTTATCGATTACTTATTTCTATGGATAAAAATATATCGAATGAATATAAAAAAGAGATTGCCGAAAAGAAAGAATTTGAAAAAAAACTATTACTAGAAAAAGCAAAAAACTGCTCTAATAAGTAGTCCGCTTCTTAAGAAATTACCAACGCCATCTTTTATCAAAAAGAAATAGAAGGTAGAGGATGGCGATGGTGTAGATCTTCCAAGCACAAAATCTTACTAAAATAATACAATAAGAAATACGCCTGCGTTGCGTATAAAATAATCCACCGGACTATTTTCACGCACGAGCGGTGGTGGAGTAGCCGCCTGGCAACTTAAGTCACCAGCATCATTCACTTTCACATTCCAAGTGTAGCCAGAGTTAGCCAATTCCAGAAATGCGTGGACATGTGCAGACATGTTTAAGGTAATTAATAAATTCAACAGTGAAAAGTAAAAAATATTTTTTTAGCTACTGCGAAACAAAAGGTGAGTGGCACTGTCTCGCTCATCCTGAGCTCGCCTGCGTTGCTCGTCATCATCGTCTATCCTGACGATGCTGCCTCCAAACATCTGCAGACATGTTTAGGGTACATAAGATATTTAATTGAAAAAAGTAAATATTGATTTAAATCTATACTATAAAAGAAATTTCAATTTATTATTTTTTTAAATCACACGCAAAGCGCTCCATTTTCTGTCAATAATTATCAATTTAAATAACTTTATTATAAAAACAAGGTTCAAGGAGGACCATATATGAAAACTTTAGTAAGTGTATTTTTAATGACATTCTCTTTAACAACATTAGCAGAACAGGCGACACAACAAATTAGTCTTGAGAGCTTTAACGAGATGGCCAGCTCTAATGCAAGGTCATTGCGTATTTGTAAAAAGGTAAAGTTAAGTCAACAACAAAAAGAAGTAATCAAGGAAAAAGTGGTAGAAGCCAAAAAGATTAAAAATATTGCGAGAGCCGAAATGAAAAATTTAGTCATTGATCACGTACGAGTTTTACGAGATCAAAGCTCTAGTCTAGCAGACGCAGAAAATACAAGAAATTTAATTCAAGAAAAAGCGGCTGATAACTCAAAGTCTTTTTCAAATGCAAGACTTGATATCCTTTATAACGTATTGGAATCTAAACAAAGACCAACCGCGCTCAGATGTCTAAAAGCCATCATGAAAAAGAAGTCTTCCAGAAGATCCTCTAAATAATTCTTTCCTCAAAATGATTGCTATCGAAAGATAGCAATCATTCCATTTTTTTGATCATAATTTGTCAATAGTTAATTGGTATTATTGCTTTTCAACAATTAACAGGAGAAGGCGATGAAAAAAATATTGATATTCACACTAGCATTTCAGTCCATGAATCTTTTTGCTCAAAGACCACAGTTACCTCCAGGATTTAGTATGATAGATGCAATGAGCTGTAGGAAAGAAATTAAAAAAGTTGGTTGTGGCCTTCCAAAAAAAGATCCAGAGAAGTTTAAGGAGTGTATTAAAAACAAAGGATATTCACACCCCTCTGATTTTCTTTCAGAAAAATGTCAAGACTTCATAAGTAGTTTCCTAAATTTTAATAATAATGAAATCGAAAGTGAAATATCATTTAATAAAATAGATGAGATATCACAGAACAAAGTATTTTTTGAGACTCTAAGCGATATGACGACCCAGCAAAATAAGTCTAAACGTATATGTAAAAACTTAAATTTCAGTAAAGAGCAAAAAAATTTAATTAGAGAAAAAATAATAAATACAAAAAGTGCTCGAAAAAGTGCAAAACACGAAATAAAAAGTTTAATAAAAGATCACATACAAGTTTTATTAAATGAAGAGTCTTCAAGAGCGGAGGCGAAAATCACCAGCAGCTTAATCCAAGAGAAAGCGATCTCGAACATTAATTCATTCTCAAACAAAAGACTTGATATTCTTTATAATGTTTTCGAACCAAAGCAGAGAATTTTGTTTATTAATTGCATGATGGATAAAATAAAAAACAAAATCACCAAGACGATCTCCAAAAGAGGGGAAAAGATATATTCACCAGAATAAAACATAGACTACAATTGATTTAAGAAAACAACTTTTAAGGTTAAAAATGATTAATATTTTACTCGTTGAGGATGACCCTATTATTGGTAGAGGTTTAGAGATAAATTTAAAAAGTATGGATTATAACGTATTTTGGAAGAAAACACTGAAAGAGGCTATATATCACGAAACCCATAACATTTCAGACCTCGTCATTCTTGATTTAAATTTACCAGATGGTAATGGTTTTAGTTTTTGCGAAGCAATGAGAAATAAAAAGTCCAAAACCCCTATCATTATTTTAACTGCAAGTATTGAAGAGGAAGTAGCAGTAAAAAGCTTTGAACTTGGAGCAAGAGATTATGTACGAAAACCATTTGGAAACCAGGAATTGATGGCAAGGGTAAAATCATCGCTATCTATTGCACAAAACAATGAAGAGAAGCTCAGATTTGGGGGACTGACAATGGTTGTCAACCGGAGAACGGTATACTTTGATAAAGTTGAAATTAAGTTAAAAAACAAAGAGTTCGATATACTAAAGATTTTCCTTGAAAGACCCGGCCATATAATATCAAGAGAACAATTTATTGAAGAAATTGGCAGCCATGAAATATTAGACCGTACAATTGATTCACACTTAAGTCACATACGATCAAAAATTAAAAAGAGTGGCGTTAACGGGGTAAAAATAAAATCAGTTTATGGAGTTGGATATAAAATTGAAAAAGAGTAATTACTATTTTTTAATAAAAATTTTCATATTATCTTTTATTTTATCAACGATAGTTATGACAATTTCTTATTTTTTAATACTGAATGCCGTCAGAGAGAAAAGGCATCAAAGGATAAGCTTTAATTTAACTGCAATAGCAAAGATGTTGGCAAAAATTGACAAAAAAGAACGCATCGATTTTTTTGATCAATTATCGAAAGACAAAATTATTTCAAGTTTCCTGCAAGTGAACGAGTTTAGTGATTATGCTAGCTTAATTTCATTTTTAGATAACAAGGAAATTGCGTATCAAAAGTATATTAATAATGAAAATATTGATTTATTAATCCTAAAAAACAGTAGTGTTTTTAGCAGTTGGAAGGGATTCATTGTTCCCTTGAATAAAAATCAGTATATTTTTTTTCAAATTTCTCTTCCAGTAAAAAGGTTTCTTACTTTTATTTTTATCAGTACATTTAGTTCGATTTCTACATCAATCTTATTGGCCCTATTCTTCTTGTATAAAAATTTAAAAAAGTTCTCGAACAAATCAACAGATCTCTTAAATCGTCTAAAGGGAGGCGACCTAAAAGCCCGCTATACTATTGACTCAAATGATCCGATGTCAGAACTAATGTCCATTTTTAATGAGATGGCCAGAGAAATAGAAGGGTTAGTGAACAAAATTAAGTCAGACGAGAGCACAAGAATAAGCACTCTTCAGGAACTAACACATGATTTGCGTACTCCTATCGCAAGCTTAAAAAACCTTTTGGAAACATTCAAGTATCGAAAGGAGCACCTGTCGATAAATGAGAAACAAGAGTTACTAAATCTTTCTATTATAGAAGTGAATTATTTTGAACGATTAATAGAAGACCTTTTATTTTTAGGGCGTACCTATGAACCCAAATACCAAAGAATTGAAGATAAAGTAATCATTAACAAACTCATAGAAAATGAAGTTAGCGTTTTGAAACGATTTGACACAAAAACACTGCTTTCACTAGAAGATAGTGAACCAATTAAAATTCGCTGCAATGAATACATGCTTAGAAGAATGTTAAGGAATTTGCTAGAGAACTCAATTAAACATGCCTCCAATCATGTAAATATAAAATTGCTTAGCATCAAAGACACACTGAATATTATTATAAAGGATGATGGGCCAGGTTTTTCAACTGAAGTTCTTAAAAACTTTGGAAAAAAAAGGTTTAGCCGGGTTACGGATTTTGATAATAATGAGAAATATCTATCAATAGGTTTAGGTAGCGTTATAGCTGTTTCAATAGCAAATTTCCATGATGGAAAAATATTAGTAACGAACAATGATGCAGGCGCTCAAATTGAGATTATTTTACCAAAAGGTATGTAATGAGCTAACACCTTTTTATAAATGTTACCATTTACCGATCAAGTTTATCTGTATATTAATGGATTTTCTTTTCTTTAATCATCTGAAAATTATAATTAATCTTTGTGCGCATTGTTTCGAGCTCGCAGCAAGTCCTCGTTCTGGAAGAACATTCATTTTTTTTATTTTTGAACCAGCTGGTCTCCGCCCATGCATTGCAGGCGCTATCGCTACTGCAATGGCACAACGGTAAAGCGCCCGTCATTTATAAATACTCCTTTTGCGCGCATTGCTTCGAGCTCGCAACAAGTGCTCGCTCTCTAAAAGTAATCATTTTAAAAGAAGGGCGCCCGCGTTGCGTATAAAATAATCCACCGGGCTATTTTCCCGAACGAGCGGTGGTGGAGGTGGTGGGAATCGAACCCACGTCCGAAACATTTTTCAAAGTGCGGCCTACGTGCGTAGTCTCCTTTTATCGTCAGAAAACAAGACTATTTCATTTTGTAAAAGAAAAAAACCCGGTGGTTTTTTTATGAGATTTACCCGGCGGTTTCTCAAAGCCTAGTTCAACTGAAGACTTAGCAGCTTTGGTACGTTCTGTTTCTTGGGTGTACCCCCTCAGCTACTTAGCGGCGGCTTAAATTAATTAAGCGGCCATAGCAGGTGCATAATTAGATTCTGCACTTATAATTCGATCGGATTTTTACTGGGCCATCCGATCAACCCAGACACGCCCACACAAAGTCCAGTGCCCCGTCGAAACCATGGCACCCCCAAGTGTGAATTTACGATTTAACACGAAAATCAACCATTTGACGACCAGAAAGTGACACCTTGAAAGTGGTAATAAACCGATTTTCTCGCTAAAATATGGCATCCAAAGGAAATTTTATGAGAAATAAAATCGAGTTCTACTTGAATGGAAAAAAGATGTCCGTAGGGGCAAATTACGCAAAAATGATGCTTGCGGATTATCTTCGCTATGAACTTGGGTTAACCGGGACAAAAATTGTCTGTGGCGAGGGAGATTGTGGCTCTTGTAGCGTTCTAAAATATTTTCCCAATAACAACTTTGGTAAAAGCTATTTTATTCTTATTAATGCTTGTATTACAACAGTTGCTCAAATGGATGGATCAAGCTTAATCACAGTTGAGGCACTAGAAGAGGATGGTGAATTAAATCATATTCAAAAAACCTTCCATCAAGGACATGGATCTCAGTGTGGTTTTTGCACTCCAGGGTTTGTTATGGCCCTTGCGGGTCTAGCGGAAAAAAGAAAAACTGAAAATGCACTCTCCCCCCTATCTGACCAAGATGTAAAAAATGCTCTCACTGGAAACCTATGTCGTTGCACTGGCTATAAGCACATCATCGAAGCGGGAAAGAATGTTGACCTCGAAAAGGTGCAGCTGTTAAAAGATCGCTACTTCAGTGATGCCCAAGAAAATGATTTAAAAAATATTTATTCAACTCCTGTCACCATCGAGGGTGAAGGCTTTAGGTTTTATGCGCCAAAAAGTATTGATGATGCCACCAGGTTTTTAGCTGATCACCCGGATACAAAAATAATTTCAGCGACAACGGATCTTGGTGTTCTACACAACAAAAGGAAGTTTAAAATTCAAAATGTTGTAAGCCTTCATTTAATCGATGAACTTTACTCCATCACAAAAGATCAAAACAAAGTAAGCTTTGGCGCACGAGTGACATTCTCTGCTCTTCGAAGTTTTTTGAAAACTGACGTCCCTGAATTTTCTGAATACATTGATATTTTTGCCTCGCCTCCAATTAAAAATACCGCAACCCTTGTAGGAAATATCGCCAACGGCTCTCCCATTGGAGACTCGCCTCCAGTATTGATGGCCCTAAATGCTGTTTTAGAAATTAAAAATAATAGTGAAACAAAACATATTCCATTAAAAGAATTCTATTTGTCTTATAAAAAAACAAAACTTTCACCTGGAGATATTATCACCGGTGTTACTTTTGATATCCCAAGTGAGAAGCAAAATTTTTTCGCCCTAAAAAACTCCAACCGAAAAGATATGGATATCTCAAGTGTTAGTATGTCCATGCTAATTGACTGGAAAAATAAAAAAGATCTTGAAATTGAAAATATCAGTCTTGCCTGCGGCGGCATCGCGGCGACAGTTTTAGAATTAAAAAAGACTCAGGACTTTTTATCTGGAAAAAAAATAAATACTCAAACGATTGAAGAGGCGCTCGAAATTTTTCATACGGAGTTTACTCCACTGAGTGATGTGAGATCCACTAGCAGTTATCGCCATATCGTTTTAGACCATTATTTTAGACGTTGCTTTTCAGAAATATCAAAAGGATCAAACTAATGTCACTACCTCACGACGCTGCCCACACACACATCACCGGAAAAAGTGAATTCGTTGATGATAGACCGATCATGAGAAATGAGCTTTTCATGGATGTTTTTTACTCCAAGAGAGCTCACGCCGAGATTAGTGAATTAAATTTCGATGACGTTTACACTGATCCTAAAGTTGTCGCTGTATTTACGGCAAAAGATATAAAGCACAATATCTGGGGAACGATTTTTCAAGATCAACCTATCCTTGCAGAAAAAGTTGTTCAGTTTGCAGGAGAGCCTATTGCTCTTATTGTCGCAGAGGATATGGAAGCGGCTCAGTACGCAAAGCAAAGGGTAATAATAAAATACAAAGACCTTCCGGCCATATTAAGTATTGATGAAGCAAAAAAATCAAAAAGCTTTATTGGTGATGAAAGAAAAATTGAGCGCGGAAATATTGAAGAAGGGTTTGCCTCAGCAACACATGTAATTGAGGATGAAATCATCATCAATGCTCATGATCATTTTTATCTTGAAAGTCAGGCAAGTGTTGTCTATCCACTCGAAGATGGACAACTTGAAGTTCACACCTCTTCACAACACCCAACAGAGAGCCAACATGTCGTCTCTCACGCTCTAGGACTATCTTCAAAAGATGTTTTGGTTCAAGTAAAAAGACTTGGTGGCGGCTTTGGCGGAAAAGAATCTCAGGCTGCTCCTTTTGCAGCAATGGCGGCCGTTGGAGCACAAAAACTTAATCGTCCCGTTAGGCTTGCCCTGACAAAAGATGACGACATGGTCATCACAGGAAAAAGAAATCCATTTAAAAACGATTTTAAAGTTGGATTCGATGAAAACGGAAAAATAACCGCGCTTGAAGTAAAACTATTCTCTGACGGTGGCGCCTACGCCGACTTATCTACAGCGATAATGGAGCGGGCGATGCTTCATAGTGATAATGCCTACTTTATTCCAAATATTAAAGTTACCGGTCAAGTATGCCGAACTAATCACCACCCGCATACCGCCTACCGTGGTTTCGGTGGCCCAAAAGGTGTTGCCACAGCCGAAATCATTATTGAAAAGATTGCTCACCACCTGGGCAAAGACGCGCTTGAGATCAGAAGGATTAATCAATACCAAGATGAAAATGAAAAAAATATCACTCACTACGGACAAGTTTTCAAAAATAATTGTTTTGATAATTTATTTTCAAAACTAACAACTGACTGTGATTACGATAATAGAAGAAAAGAAATTGAAGAATTTAATAAAACAAATGATCAATATCTTCGAGGCATGTCCCTTACGCCAGTAAAATTTGGTATCTCTTTTACAACAAGATTTCTCAATCAAGGAAACGCACTCGTTATAATTTATACTGACGGCTCCGTTCAAGTGGCCACCGGCGCGACAGAGATGGGCCAGGGGGTAAACTCCAGAATTGCAGAGCTTGTTTGTAGTGAATTAGGTTTAGAGCGAAAAAGTATTCGGATGATGCCGACACGAACCGATAAAAACGCAAATACCTCTCCTACGGCGGCGTCCAGTGGCACAGACATTAATGGTTCCGCTGCCATCTTAGCGACAAGAAAAATAAAAAGAAGGCTCAGTGAACTTGCCGTTCAACTTTTTGAAATTCCGGAAGAAAACTGGGCGAAAAATACGGCCGGACTAGGTTGTGCTCCAGAGTTAAATGTAGATACATCCTTTGAAAACCATTGCCGCCCCAACGAAGATGCCGATTGGCATAGTGGTGTGGCGAACTATCATGATGTTAAATTTGAAAATGGACATGTCGTTTCGCTTCTCGATGAATCAAAGAAAATTTCATTTTATGATCTTGTCACTGAAGCTTACCTAAATAGAGTTTCACTTTGCGATTACGCTTATTACAAAATACCAGGAATTGAATTTAATAAACTAACCGGTGAAGGTGACGCGTTTTTATATTTTTCTCAAGGTGTAGCGTGCTCTGAAGTTAAACTAAACCGTGATACAGGAGAAGTGAAAGTAACAAGAACAGATATCCTTATGGATCTTGGCCGGCCAATAAATAAAGATCTTGATATTGGGCAAGTTAGTGGCGCTTTTATTCAAGGAATGGGTTGGGTGACCATGGAAAACCTTGTCTACGATGATCAAGGATTTCTTTTATCTCACTCACCAAGTACCTATAAAATTCCAAGCGTTCAAGATGTTCCAAGAACTTTTAACGTTGAGTTACTTAAAAATGATGAAAACTACGCTAACGTTCGAGGAACAAAAGCAGTTGGAGAACCACCCCTTCTTTTGGCTTTAAGTGTCTGGGCGGCAATTAATAACGCACTAACTTACCTTCCTGAATACAAAGAATCTTTTCCAAAAATTAAAATTCCTGCGACAAGTGAAGAGGTACTAAGGGCAATGCACCCAGAGAAGTTTAAGAAGTGGGACCAAAAAGCTAAGTGAAATTGAATGCATATGCCAATCAATTAAACCTATTTGGCCTACTAAATAATGATCTTCAAATTACCGAAAATTAGTGATGAAAAAGTATCTTGTAAAGATCGTCGTTTTTTTAGTTTTGTTGCCGACTGCATTTGTCTTTTTAAACTTCAGATTTAGTCCCTCAAGATCACCTGAATCAAAAGATATCACCTCTAGAGAGAGAGCACCTGGAAGTCTGAGTCTCATTAATTTCTACACTTCATTAAACATAGATAACTGCCCTAGTAACACAAAGCAAGTTACCTCATACAAAATGAGATCTTACCCAGATGAAGGATATGGTGATGTAGTCTTTCGGTATCGAACCTTCCTCTCTCCAAGACCTAGCTGGGTAACAAATGCACATACAAATCTTAACTTTAGAAGTGAAGACAGTATTAGTGTCACTAAATATGATCGAGGGTGGTTATTTGATGACATTTGGGTGACTAATTTTAATCAAAACTACTACCTAGGAAATAATCCAATAAACCCTGGCGCTGATATCACTATTCAAGCTTGGTTCAAAACAGATTCAAATGACTCTTACCAAACACTTTTTAGTAACACAGAGGGTGGTGGGTTTAGCTTAAAAATAAAAGACGGAAAACTACGTGGACTTTTTAGAATTAAAAGTAGCACCAGCTCTTATGAAAGTCTTATCGTTAATGGTGATACAGACGTCAGTGACGGAAAGTGGCATCACGCAGCTTTTGTCGTTAGAAGAAATGTTTCCCAAAAAAAGCACACTCTTTGTCTATATTTAGATGATTTAAGAGAGGGGTGTGAGACATTCAATAGATCTAAGCCTTTCAAGAAGAGTAACTACCGGCCAAGTGTAGGCTCTGAGCCAAATTATAATGGAAGAAGGTATACCCACACACATTTCCTTAATGGACAAATTTACGCTGTCACCGTTCATAATTATGCCGTTCATGAGGGGCACCTACTAGGGCTAACAGTGCGTGATGGATCGAGGTACTTTAATATGCCCTCCTTTCACGACTATATTAATGGAAAAAATTCAAATGACCTAAGGTTGAAAAAAACACTTCTAAATGACTCTTTTAGATTTTCAAAGAGTATAATAAAAGAGC
>DCQT01000106.1 GCA_002323535.1 Bacteriovoracaceae bacterium UBA1511 | reverse complement strand
TTTTTTCTAAAAGCTTAGCAACCTTTTGATCTTTCTTAGATATATCCTCTAGAATTTTTTTCCGCTCAGATGGACGCAACCCTTGAAGAAGGCTTGTTGCCTCTTTAAAACCAAAACTTTCATCATCCATGAAGCCTCCTAAAATTAGAGAAGATAGTTTTTGACGTAATCCTCAACAGCATCTTCTAAGCTTAAAAACGTAAATTCAGGTAATAGAGTTTTAAATTTATTCATTTTTGCCTCGGTAAAATACTGATATTGATCCCTTAAGTTCTCAGGCATATCAAAATATTCAATATTTGTAGGCTTGTTCATCGCCTTAAAAGTTGCTGTCACCAAGTCTTTAAATGACCTTGCCTCGCCTGTGCCCATATTATAAATACCCGACAGGCCTCCCTCTCCTGACCCCAACATTTCCACGCAGGCTCTCGCCACATCGACCCCATAAACAAAGTCTCTTAACTGCTCACCGTCAGCAACCCCCCCTTTGTGAGATTTAAAAAGCCTTACTCTGCCCACCTCATTTATTTGCTCGAAGGACTTATGCACAACAGAGCGCATTTCTTTTTTATGATACTCAAATGGACCAAAAACATTAAAAAACTTTACTCCAAACCACTTTGGCGGAGTCAAGGTTTGCTTTAACGCCCATTGATCAAATAATTGCTTTGATTGTCCATATGGATTGAGGGGCTTTAAGGTTGAGATATCACTTTCGTCATCATATCCATTTTCACCATCACCGTAGGTAGCTGCGGAAGAGGCATAAAGTAGAGGCACTTGATGAGCAGAACAAAATTCGAATACGGCCTTAGAGTAATTCACGTTATTTTCCATCAGAAAATTCATGTCCATTTCAGTCGTAGAGGAACAAGCTCCGAGATGAAAAACCCCTTGAATTTTATCTGCCAATTCGTCCGGAAAGTCATAAAGCATTTCAAGAAAACTATCCGCATCGACATAATCAAAAAACCTCATTTCCTGAAAGTTCTTCCACTTACTTGATTTATCCAGGCGATCTACGACAAGAACATTTTCTATGCCTCTATTATTTAATTCACGAACGAGACAAGTTCCAATGAACCCAACCGCGCCAGTTACAATATACATATTAATCTCCGTATCTCTTTTCGAGGTAAGGGTGAACTATCATCGCCACAGCAATTATCCCCAATTCATATAGAACACATAAAGGAAGCCAAAGCCCGACCATACTGACAATATCGGGAGGTGTAATAATAGCGGCTCCAGCGGCAAATCCAACGTACACGTATCGTCTAATATTTTTTAGAGAGTACTTTGTCACAAGCCCCATAAAACCAAGGATCAAGCATATATTCGGGAGTTGAAAAGCAAGGCCAAAAAATAATAACGCTTTTGATGCTAAGACAATATAATCGCGTAAGGAGATTGATGCCGTGACATTTTGAACTCCAAAATCTAGTAATAACTCAAATGTAAGTGGAAAAACGACAAAGTAGGCAAAGCAACCACCGAGAATAAACAGGAAAAAACCTACAACCAGAAAAGGCTTAACCATTTTTGACTCATGATCATAAAGGCCGGGTTTTATAAAGCGCCAAATCTCATAAAACCACAATGGAGAAGAAAGGATTATAGAGCTCCAAAAGGCCAGTTGCAACTGGGAGATAACCTTATCCAGAAGCCCTAGGTATACAATGGAGCCTTCGGACTTTTCTCCTAAAACTCCCCTCAGTGGAGTTAGAAGAATTTCTGAAATATGCTCTCCGAGTCCATAAGCTGCAATAAAGGTAACAATGACAATAACAGCAACTCTAATTACTGTTGTCCTCAACTCCTCTAAATGCTCGACCAGACTCATTTCTTTCATATTTTTTGTTTTCCTTTATTGTATTATACTTAGAACAACACAGTTCTTAAAACAATACTTTAGGCGCGAAAATGAAAGTATTTTATACGGCAACATTTTTATTATTTTTTAATACTTTATACTCAAAACCTATCTCCAACACTTTAAGATGCTTGGGGGAAGAAGAGCAAAGGTATCACAACACAAAAAATACTGGAGCCTTGTACCACCTAAATCAATCACTCATAAGTTTTTTTGGAGTAAACCCTGGTTCTATTTTTAACGACAAAGCATTTAACTCATGCCCAGACATACCTAGCTATTATTTTATAAAAGCAATGCTGACCGACCCTAACCAATATATTATTACCACGAGCTCTACAGGTGACGGTAAAGACCCTCGTTTTGAAAATCAAATAAAATTTAATTTACTCTCCCAGCTTTTGGGTTTTTTAAACAAAACCCAACAAAAAAACGACTTAATTGAATGCTTAGAAAATAAGTCAGAAAATTATAAAAAAATAAAATTCCAGCTTTTTTACTTACAAGAAAATATTAACAAGTTTGAACTACTTATTCCCAAGGAAATCGTACTAGGTTTATATAACGACATAACTAAAATATCGCTCGCCCAGGACTGCACTATTCCTATGGGCTTATAATAAAATCAAAGTTTGGATGATCTAGAAACCACTCAGAAATTTGTCTTAAAACTTCTGGGCTTGCCTGGCCTTCGAGATAAACAGTTTTTTTATTAGTTGATATGATCTTTAAATGATTAAAGTTGGATTGGACTAAAAAACGATTAAGTTCAATAACAAGTTCAAAGGCTGTTATTTCCTCCGAGCGAACAGATGTGAAAATTTTATGAACATCGCCAAGGCAACTACCACAACCGGCGCCAACTTGTATCAGACCAGATATTTCTGATTCTTTAACTGAAGGATTTTCTTTAAGGAATTCAAAAAAAGACTTTTCCAGATAGCTAACGCAACGACAAAGAACTTTTTGATTTTCAACACCATCAAATTCTTGCTGTGAAAAAAAATAATGACTAGTATACCGATAGAACAATAGAGCTAGCTCTTTTGACTTGAGTGCACTTAGACTTAACCAAAACTCTTTTGACAACAGATAGGTTACTTCCTTCCCTTTTAATGAGTTAAAAAACTTAGAAAACTTTAATGCAGAAAAAGTACTTTCATCGTAAATAATGTCTTTGATATTTGCATCTACATCTAATGTTAGTGAGAAATCCATCAAATTATTTTTTTACTTGCTCTTCACTTCGTAAAGTTAAAACTTCAAAACCATTTTCTGTTACTAAAATTGTATGTTCAAATTGTGCAGACCATTTCCGGTCTTTTGTTATAACAGTCCAATCATCATCTAAAAGAAGACAATGTCTTGACCCTAGATTAATCATAGGCTCAATTGTAA
>DCQT01000112.1 GCA_002323535.1 Bacteriovoracaceae bacterium UBA1511 | reverse complement strand
TTTTTATTCATTTTTATTTTTTCAAAGGTGTTAATTTTTTGCCTGCAATCGCTATGGCCTTACCTTTTCTAGTTCTTGCATTAGTATGCGTTCTTTGACCACGTACAGGTAATCCTCTTCTGTGCCTAAGGCCTCTATAGCAACCCATGTCTTTTAACCTCTTAACATTCAACCCAACTTCACGCCTGAGATCACCTTCTACTGTATAAGATTCTTCAATAACACTTCTGATTAATTGTGCCTCTTCTTCAGTGATTTCACTACTATTCTTCGAAAGCTCTATATTACATTGAGAAAGAATATCCTTAGCCAGCTTTGGTCCTACGCCATAGAGGGATCTAAGAGCAATTCTCATTTCTTTGTTTCTTGGTATATCAACACCTAAAATTCTAGCCATTACCTTCTCCTAACCTTGCTTCTGCTTGTGCCTTGGATTAACTTTACATACAACTCTTAAGATTCCTTTCCTTTTCACAACTTTGCAGTCCTTGCAAATCTTTTTAACTGAAGCTCTAACTTTCATATAAAACCTTACCTTCTTTTACTTCTATAAGTGATACGTCCCTTTTTAAGGTCATATTTACTAATTTCAACAAGAACTGAGTCTCCTGGGAGAATTTTGATATAATGCATCCTCATTTTCCCTGAGATATGAGCTGTTACATGATGTCCATTAGGCAGCTTAACTTTAAACTTAGTGTTAGGTAGCAGCTCCACAACTTCACCTTCCACTTCAATGGTTTCATTATTACTCAAATCGTTCATCAAAATCCCTGTATTACAAAAAAAAAAATCGTTTAGCAACCCTAATTTATATTTTTAACAAGTTCTTCATATACCACACTTGGCTCTTTATCAGCATCTACATAAGCAGTCATAGAAGGACCATAAAAATTAATAATCTCGGATTTAGTATCACCATAAACCTTGAATCTATTTTCAACTATTTCGATTTTGTCATCTTCACGGTGAATAAGCTCTTCTCCAGAAACATCACAAAATCCATCTCTTTTAGGTGGCCTAGAAACAAGGTTGTAGATCTCGCCAGACTTTGGTGCAAGCCTTCTATTGCAGATCCGCTCCATAATCTTGGGGAGGTCCGCATCAAAAACAATTACTTTGAAGGGTTTATCTCCTATAATTTCCTTTAAGATCCTTGCTTGATTTTTATTTCTAGGGTACCCATCAAAAATATAAACATGGTTATCTAGGTCAAGATTGGACCTAAGAAGCTTACCAACAATCTCGTCAGATACTAAATCACCCTTGGAAATGATGGAATTGATTTCTTCACCAAGAGGAGTACCTGATTTAACTTCTTCTCGAAGAAGATCCCCGGTGGATATATGCCTGTAATCATGTTTTTTAAGAAAATTTGCCTGTGTCCCCTTACCTGAGCCAGGAGGTCCTACAAAAATTAAATTATTCATTAAAACCTTTTCCTTGAGCCCTTAAATTTTCCTTTGGATTTATAAGACTGCTCATAAAGATCAGAATATAAAAAGGATTGAATGTTAATTAAAACACGCACAGCAACTGACACAAGAATAAGCATGGAGGTTCCTCCAAAGCGAGTTTGGCTGCCTGTGATGATAGTGGGCGTAACACAAATAACAACTAAATAAATAGAACCAAAAAAAGTAAGCCTATTAAGGATAAAGTCTAGATACTCTTTGGTTTTAGATCCAGGCCTAATACCCGGAATAAACCCATTAGACTTCTGAAGCATTTCACTAATTTTATTAGTCTTTGTTTGAATTGGAGCATAAAAGTAAGCCATATAAACAATAAGTAGAGCAAACAGGATATTGAACAAAAGTTTCCCAGGGAACAAAGACATTTGTATCGAATCAAGGTAAGGCTTTAATACACTGTCAGCACTAACAAATGAAGCAAATGTTGCTGGCGCCGCGATTAATGAACTAGCTAATATTGGTGGCATTACACCTGCCGTATCTACCCTCATTGGCAAAGTCTGTGAACCGCCAAACACTTTGTTATTAACAACTTTTTTAGCATATTGAACGGGTATACCTCTTACGGATCTTTCTACAAAAGATACTACAAAGAATGTGGAAAATATCACCGCGAGAATAGTGATCAGATTGATACCACTCAACTCACCTGTTTGATATAGAGTAAATTTTTGAAATAATTCAGATGGCAGTTCTACAACTATTCCAGCAAAAATAATAAGACTAACCCCATTTTCCAACCCGAATTCAGTTATTCTTTCACCTAGCCACAATAAAAACATTGTCCCACCAGCAAGAGTGATCATAGTGATAACCTTGAATAAAAAACCTGGGTTAATTACAACTGATGTACCTCCAGAAGCTTGAAATGACTCAAAAACGGAAGCCAAGCCGTACCCTTGAAAACAACATAATACGACCGTAAAATATCTCGTAAGTTTCTGAATTTTTTTTTGACCGTCAGAATCTTCAGATAGCTCTTGAATCTGAGGGATAACCTCTCCAAGAAGACTGAAAATAATAGAGGTTGTAATGTATGGCATAATACCAAGAGCCAAAATAGAAAAACGCTTAAAGGACCCTCCAGAAAAGGTATTAATCAAGTCAAAAAGTCCACCGGAATTACTCGAGAAGTAAGCCTTCAATGCAATTGGATCAACACCTGGTACTGGTACTTGAGCCGCTAATCTATATACGGCGAGCAATGCAAAGGTCATAAAGACCTTTTTTTTCAAATCGTCTAGCTTTCCTTGCGTAACGGACATTTAAACACTCCAGTTTTACTTGATTACAGAGTTGGTTTTTTCAATCCAATTCAAAGTGTTTTTTGAAAACTTGTCAATCCCTGAAAAGGTAAGCTTTTCTATATCCTTAACACTGTCATCAAAAAGAATTTTTACTGGTAATGATCTATCTGCGCCATTAATGATTTTTTTATCAATAAGGCTTTCCTTGGTAACCGTATCACCGCTGCTAAATTTGGCTTCGATTGCTGACAAGTTTACAGCGGCAAAATTATTTTTAAAGCGTGCGTTCGAGAAACCTCTTTTAGGAAGCCGCATATATAAAGGCATGGACCCACCCTCGAAACCGGTTCTAACGCCACCGCCACTTCTAGCTTTTTGCCCTTTGTGACCCTTTCCAGCTTGAGTACCCCAGCCTGATCCTTGACCTCTGCCGATTCTTTTTGTTTTTTTGTTTGATCCCTTAGGGCTAGAAAGATTATTTAAAGTAATCATTTTCTTATTCCTCTACCTTAAGCATATGAATAGCTTTTTTTATCATCCCTCTTACGGAAGATGTATTTTCCAAAGTTACTGTATGGTTAATTCTTCTTAAACCTAAGCCGCTGACACAAGACTTAATTTTTTGAGTCTTTCCGTTAAGGCTTTTTGTCAATGTGACAGTTATAGTTTTTTTCATATCATTACCTCTAATTATTTCAGCCTAAGATTCCCAGCTTCTTTGCCTCTTATTTTTGCAACTTCTTCTTTCGATCTAAGATTTTTAAGAGCGTTAAATGTTGCTTTTACAATATTATGAGGATTGTTACCTCTCAGAGATTTTGTGAGGACATTATTTATACCAGCAAGCTCCAATATCGACCTACATGCACCAGAAGCCTTGACACCAGTACCGTCACCAGCTGGTTTGAAAAGAATCTTTCCCGCATCATACTCACCGAGAATCTCATGAGGAATAGTGCCGCTCTCAACTGGAACATTGATCATATTTTTCATAGCAACCTGAGTCGCCTTGCGTATAGCCTCTGGAACTTCCTTGGCCTTACCCAAACCGTGACCAACGTTACCGTTTTTATCACCGACAACCATAAGAGCACTAAAGCTAAACCTACGACCACCTTTGACAACTTTTGCGACCCTATTAACTGCTACAACTCTTTCTTCTATATCTGATGCAATATTATTTTCTTTATTATTTTTCATAAAACACCTTAAAGTCTAAGACCAGACTCTCTCAGGGAGTCTGCAAAAATTTTAATTAAACCAGTATATCTGTTTCCTGATCGATCAAATACAAAGCTCTCTAAATTTGCATCCTTACTTTTTGAAGCAAAGGTATTTGCAAGAGCCTTAACAGATTCTTTGGACAATGATTTAACCTCAGACTTTTTTCCAAAAGACTGAACCGAAAATAAGGTTCTTTGTGCTTCATCATCTATAGCCTGAACATATAGATTCCTATTGGTCTTAGTTACACATACTCTAGGAGTAGTAGAAGTACCACTAAGCCTTGCTCTTAAATGCAATTTTCGTCTATACTTAGATTGAATTTTATTCGACCTAATTTTACCATTAACCTTTCTCATAATAAGACCATCCTATTTTTTAGCACCAGATTTACCAGCTTTTCTAATAATAACCTCGTCAGTGTACTTGATTCCTTTACCCTTGTAAGGCTCAGGCTTTCTAAACGATCTGACTTTAGCAGCAACAAAACCCACAAGTGCCTTATCAGCCCCTGAAATCGAAATGACATTCTTAGCAACCTTCGCAGAGATTCCTTCAGGCAACTCATAAGCAATTGGATGTGAATAGCCTAAACTAAGGTTTAATGTAGAGCCTGAAACCGAAGCTTTATAACCAACGCCATTAAACTCAAGGTCTCGAGTAAACCCTTTTGACACGCCGTGAACCATGTTTGAGATCAATGTCCTAGTGGTCCCCCACATAGACTGCGAAATTTTCTCATCACTTTTAGGAGCAACAACAAGTTCATCGCCCTGTGCAGCTACTGTTACACTATCGTGGATATCAATAGTCAGTGATCCATTCTTACCGGAAACAACGAGCCTGTTACTTTCAAGATTCACCTTAACGTCATTTTCAATTTTTATAGGTAGTTTTCCAATACGTGACATAACAATCTTCCCTTTACTTTACCAAACGCTGCAGAGAACCTCTCCGCCAACCTTTAATTTCTTAGCATCCCTAGAGGATATAACGCCCTTAGAGGTAGACACTATCGCTGTGCCCAGCCCAGAGAGTACTCGTGGCATATTATCATAACCTCTATATTGTCTTAAACCAGGCTTTGAATATCTTCTAAGTCCAACAATTGCATCTTCTTTTAAAAGAACTTTTATCGAAACAAACCCGTCTTTACTAATCACTTTAAAGCCCCTGATATAGCCTTCTTCTTTAAGAACCTTGCAAATGGAAGCCTTGATTTTAGATGCAGGAAACTCAACTCTGTCATGACCAGCATTAATTGCATTTTTAACTCTTGATAACATATCTGAAATCGGATCATTCAACATAATATACCTCTCCTACCAACTAGATTTTCTTACGCCTGGGACCAAACCTCTCAAAGATAATTCTCTAAAAGCAATCCTACTTAAACCAAATTTTCTATAGTAACCGCGAGACCGACCTGAAACTACGCACCTATTTCTATATCTAACGTCTGCAGAATTTCTCGGGAGTCTTTGCAAAGCAAATTGAGCTTGTAATTTAGCTTCATCACCGGCGTTTGGATCCTTAAGCACCTTCCTTAGTTCATCTCTTTTTGATGCGAATTTTTTAGATAATGCTAGTCTCTTATTATTTTTAGCAATTGTACTTACTTTAGCCATTATTAATCCTTTTTCTCAAACGGAACGCCAAGTTTCGAGAGTAATTTTGAAGTGTTTTCTTTATTCGTAGAGGTTGTAACAAAACTTATATTTAAGCCCCTAACTTTATCAATTTTGTCATATTCAATTTCAGGAAATATTATTTGCTCCTTGAGCCCAAGCGTGTAATTACCCGAGTTATCAAAAGACTTAACACTCACCCCTCTAAAGTCACGGACTCTAGGAAGAGTAATATTAACAAGTCTGTCCAAGAACTCATACATTATTTCACCTCTTAAAGTAACAGAGGCTCCGAGAACCTGACCCTCCCGCAACTTAAAACCAGCAACTGATTTTTTTGCCTTTGCTGGCACAGCTTTTTGACCAGTAATCAAACTTAGCTCATCAGCAATTTTTTGCCCGACCTTACTGTTCAAGAGACAGTCACGACTACATGAATTAACAACAATCTTTTCAAGTTTTGGCACCTGGTTTATGTTGCTAAAACCAATTTCTTCCATTAATTCTTTTTTAATTTGGTTGTTATAATGATTCTTTAATCTAGCCATATCAATCTACCTATAAAACTGTTCCGCACGCTTTAAGAAAACGGGCATTTTTACCATCAACCTTCTTAACTCCAACCCTAGAGCGCTTATCAGCCTTAGGGCTGTAATGCATAATTGATGAAATACTAAGAGGCATTTCTTTGTCCAAAAACCCACCATTGGGGTTGTTTTGGTCCGCCTTGACAGATTTTTTTGAGATGTTAATTCCCTCTACTAAAACCTTGTTCGTTTTAAGGTTAACATTAAGGACTTTACCTCTCTTGCCCTTGTCCTTACCTGCGATTATTAAAACTTCGTCATTAACTTTTATTTTATTCACAACTTCCCCCCCTTCTACAAAACTTCCGGCGCAAGACTACAAATTTTTGTAAAACTTTTGGATCTTAACTCTCTTGCAACTGGGCCAAAAATTCTAGTTCCCACAGGCTCGTTATTGTTATTGAGTATAACGGCGCTATTATTGTCGAATTGAATGTATGATCCATCTTCCCGACGGTTTGGGTATGATGTTCTGACAATAACGGCTTTTTTAACCTCGCCTTTTTTGACTTTGCCACCAGGAAGAGCTTGCTGAACCGAAACGACAACAATGTCACCCATACCGGCAGACATTCTCTTGGATCCACCAAGTACTTTAATACACTTAACTATTTTGGCTCCAGAGTTGTCAGCAACTTCGAGCTTCGTTTGCATCTGAATCATAATATTTTCCTTTTACTTGTAAACAACTTCCCACTTCTTGAGCTTCGAATATGCTTTTGACTCTATTATCTCAACAGAGTCGCCTATATTAAATTTGCCCTGCTCGTCATGCGCATGATATTTCTTTGTAACGTTAACAAATTTAGAGTATTTTTTGTGCTTAAAACGCCTTAGAACATTTACTACAACCGTTTTTGCACCCTTGTCACTAACAACAACGCCCTCTAAGGTTCTTTTAAATGATTTATTTTCCATATATATGCCCGCTTACTTGTAAGATAAAACCGTTTTTATTAAGGCTCTTTCTTTTTTTAACAATTTAATTTCATGTGGCTTATCCAAACCACCCATTGTTTTCTTAACACTTAAGGATAATAACTTTTTTGAACAGTCCTCAAGTTTTAAGGTTAATGAATTTTTATCCAATTTCTTTAACTCTTCGATTTTCATAGCATACACCTAATCTCTTTTGAGAATTTTCGTTTTAACAGGTAATTTGTACATTGCTAACTTCAGTGCCTCTTTCGAAAGTTCGGCGTCCTCATGCTTTATCTCAAACATTACTCTGCCAGGCTTGATTACGGCAACCCAGTGCTCAGGACTCCCCTTACCCTTTCCCATTCTTACTTCGGCTGGTTTCTTAGTTAGAACCTTATCAGGAAAGATTTTAATCCAGACCTGTCCACCTCTTTTAATTTTCCTTGTCATTGCAATACGGGCTGCTTCTATTTGTCTATTTGTGACATACCCACAACTCGTTGCTTGAATAGCAAATTCTCCAAATGTAATGGTATTGCCTCTATTTGCAACACCTTTCATTCGACCTTTTTGCTGTTTTCTCCACTTTACTTTTTTTGGACTAAGCATATCATTACCTCAATTATTTAAAAATCTCGCCTTTGTAAACCCAAACTTTTACCCCGATGATACCGTAGGTCGTTTTGGCTTCAGCTGTATTGTAATCAATGTCAGCACGTAGCGTGTGCAAAGGAACCTTTCTTTCGCTATAACCCTCAGCCCTAGCCATCTCTGCGCCACCGAGCCTACCAGACGTCCTAACTTTAATACCTTTAACACCAGCTCTAAATGCGTTTTGCATAACTTTTTTCATCGCTCGTCTAAAAGCTACTCTTTTTTCGAGTTGGGATGCGATATTCTCAGCAATGAGCTTTGCTTCAGCGTCTGGTCGCTTTACTTCGCTAATATTAAAAACGACATTATCTCTAACAAATTTGTTTAAATCATTTCTAATTTTATCAATTCCAGCGCCTTTTTTACCGATAGCAACACCAGGTTTAGCTGTACTAACTGTTATCTTTACAACACCAGAGCTTCTTGAAATTTCAGTTTTAGCAACTGCAGCGTTTTTTAAATTTTTTTCAATATATTCACGAATTTTTATATCTTCCTCGAGTGAGTTTTTATAATCATTCTTTGAATACCAAGATGATTGCCAATCTTTGATGTAACCTAATCTAAATCCATATGGATGTACTTTTTGTCCCATAAATCCTACTTTTCTTTTAAGCCAAGAGCTACGTTGCTAGTTCTTTTTCTAATTCTGAAGGCTCTTCCCTGAGCTCGTGGTTGAACTCTTTTGAGAGTCTTGCCTTCATCAACAAAAATCGTGTCAACAACAAGGTTATCAACATCAAGATTTTTATCATTAGCCGCAATGGTTAAGCCACTGTTTAATAGCTTATAAAGCATAAGGCTAATTTCCTTTTTTTCATTAAATCGAAGTAGCCTAGAAGCATAAGAAGCTTTTTTACCACGAATTAAATCCGCCACCTTACGAACCTTGTGAGCAGAAATGCCAACGTTGTTACATCTAACTAATACTTGCATTATTTTTTCCCCTTCTTGTCCGCACCATGTCCATAATATGTCCTGGTCGGAGAGAATTCACCTAATTTGTGACCAATCATATTATCAGTGACATAAACAGGAACGAATTTTTTACCGTTGTGAACAGCAAAAGTTAATCCAATGAAGTCAGGAATAATTGTAGTGCTTCTACTCCAAGTCTTGATAACTTTCCCAGTGCTTCCAGACTCAATCGCAGAAACAGCTTTTTTTAGTAATGATTCAGAAACAAATGGTCCTTTTTTTAATGATCTTGCCATAGTTATTCCTTATTTATTCTTACGTCTCTTAACAATAAAAACGTTAGTTCGTTTATTTTTCCTAGTCTTATACCCCTTCGTCGGTGTTCCCCAAGGAGACACAGGATGTCTACCACCGCTAGTTCTACCTTCACCACCACCGTGTGGATGATCAACTGGATTCATAACAACCCCACGAACTTTAGGACGACGACCAAGCAATCTTGACTTACCTGCCTTACCTAGTACTTGTTGCTCGTGTTCCAAGTTACCCACTTGGCCGATGGTAGCCCTGCAAACAGAGGGTACTTTACGAACTTCACCGGATGGTAATCTAAGTAGTACAAACTTTTCTTCTTTAGCCATTATTTGAACATAACTTCCAGCGCTTCTAGCAAGTTGCGCCCCAGCGCCCGGAGATAGTTCAACATTATGCACTAGTGTACCAACTGGCATTTGACTTAATAATTTAGAGTTGCCAACCTTGATGTCTGCCGACTCACCACTAATAACAGTATCACCAACAGCTAAACCTGCGGGGCATATAATAAAACTTTTATGCCCATCCAGATATGTGAGAAGAGCTAAGTTTGCACTTCTGTTTGGATCGTAAAAAATACCACTAACTTTGGCTGGTATATCGACTTTGTTTCTCTTGAAATCAATTACTCGGTAACGTCTCTTAACACCACCGCCTCTTCTCCTGACAGTAATTCTACCTAAATTATTTCTACCATCTGTCTTTTTAATTTTTGCAAGTAGCGACTTTAATGGCTTCTCCTTCGATAAATTCTTATCTACAAGAGTAGTCATATTTCTTTTACTTGGCGTGTATGGATTATACTTTTTTATAGCCATAAGAATCCTCTTTATTCCTAAATACCATCAAACAATTTTATTGTCTGATCTTTACTAATTTCAACGAAAGCTTTTTTCCAACTAGAGGACTTTTTTGTCCCCTTAGCAGTTCTTTTAACTTTACCTGGAAGAACACTTGTTTTGCAGCTGAGAACTTTTACATTATAAAAGCTTTCAATTGCCTGCCTTACATGATTTTTACTTGCCTTTAAATTAACTTTAAAACAATAAACGTTTTGCTTTTCTGAAAGCTTACTGGCTTTTTCGCTAACAATTGGTTTAATTATAATATTTTCCAAGTTCATTATTTCACCAACCTTTTGGTCAAAGTATTTAGAGCGTCCTCTGTGATCACTAATTTTTCAAACTTCACTGCTTCATAAACACTGAAACCCTTGACTGCAGATGTCTTAACTCCTGAAAGATTTCTCCCTGCTCTGAGAACAATGTCATCATTCATTGATACAATGTAAGAATTATTACAGCCCTTCTCATTTAGTAACGCTGCTACTTCCTTTGTCTTCCCAGTTAACTCGAAACCCTCGGTCACTAACAGGTTACCTGTCTGAATTTTATCAATAAGGATGGTTTCAATTGCAGTGAGCATCATTTTCTTATTAACTTTTTGAGCAAAAGATCTCGGAGATGGCCCAAATGCTGTCCCACCACCTGGCATCAATGGAGATCTACTTGATCCCTGCCTTGCTCGACCTGTTCCTTTTTGCTTAAAAGGCTTTGCACCTCCGCCCGAAACCATAGAACGAGTCTTTGTAGAAGCGTTGCCTTGCCGTCTGTTGGCAAGAGTTGCCTTAACCACTTGATGAACACTTGATACCGAGTAAGTATCTTCATTGAGATTTATTTCAATATCTTTTTTTGCTGTGCCTAAATTTTTACCAAATAATTTTACCGAAAACATTATTCACTCGCCTTTTTCGTTATTTGCAATTTTACGAAACTATCTTTGTGCCCAGGAACAGAGCCCTTAATCAACATATAACCTAACTCTAGATTTAACTCCTGAACCCTTAGATTTTTAATAGTCTTTGTCTCACAACCCATATGCCCAGGCATTTTCTTCCCTTTCCATACTCTTCCTGGCGTTGCTCTATTTCCAATTGAACCTGTTGTCCTATGAAATTTTGAACCGTGAGCTGCCGGACCACCAGAAAAGCCATACCTTTTCATTACACCTGCAAAACCTTTACCTTTAGATGTACCCGTAACCTTTACAATGGTACCTTTGGTAAAGTTTTCTGGGATTAGTTTGCTCCCTAAAGTTGGGTTTTCGACCGTAGAAAACTCTAAAAACTTTGATGGAAGAAGGTCTTGGTCAATATTTGCTTTTTTGAGTTCACCGGACAAGGGGGAATTAATTAGTGATTTTCTTTTTTCTCCGAAACCGATTTTTACCGATGAGTATCCATCACTACCTGGTGTTTTTTCCTGAATCACGTAATTATTTACAAGCTCAAGAACAGTAACAGGAACATGATTACCGTTTTCGTCAAAGATTCTGGTCATCCCAGATTTTTTTGCTACTATTTCATTTGTGGTTGTAGCAGTTTTTTCAGATTTTTCTTCTGACATTTTGCCTCCATTGCATCACCCACCCTTCGGGATGCAGTCATGGTTTTAAATATTAATATTTTATTTCTACATCAACACCTGAAGACAAATCCAATTTCATAAGGCTGTCTACGGTTTGCTGTGTAGGGTCTAATATATCTACTAATCTTTTATGAGTTCTCATTTCAAATTGCTCTCTTGATTTTTTATCAATGTGAGGTCCTCTGAGAACTGTAAATTTGTTTATTTCAGTTGGAAGTGGAATCGGACCAGCAATTCTAGCTCCAGTTTCCTTTGCTGCATGAACTATTTCTTCTACAGAATTATCTAATAATTTATGGTCGTAAGCTCTTAACTTAATTCTCAATCTAACTGACTTCATTCATTTCTCCATTTAGTCTGGCACTTTTAAAACCTATATTAAAAAATGTCAATTGTTTTTTATATATCAAATATTAATCCTAATTTTTTTAGGATTTGCCTTTCCTTAGCATGTTTGACCCGTCTAAACTCCTGAAATTTCATGGAATATTGCCCCCTACCTTTTGTTTTCGACCTTAGGTCTGTTGTGTATCCAAACATTCCTTCCAAAGGCATTTCTACAGTTATTAACTCTCTGTCAGCCTGAGTTGGCTCTATTGATTTTATTAAGCCATTTTTTGAGTTTAAATCTGCAATAACATCACCACTAAAATCTCCAGGTAAGCTTATTACTACTTCCATGATGGGCTCCAAGAGTGCTTTTTCAATTTTATTTTTTTCAACCAACTCTCTAAAAATACTATTAACAAGCCTTCTTATATTTACTTCAGATACACCTTCTTCAAATATTAATTCCCTGACCCTGATCTCTAAACCCACCATCGGAAAACCAGCCATAAGCCCGCCTTTTGACGACTGCTGAAATTGCTCCGTAAATGCATTTTTAAGCTCAAGTGGAATTTTTACTTTTTGATTTTCAAAAATTACAGCTATCTCTTCTGATGCGACCCGTGTAATTTCTATTTTTGAAATTAATGTTTTTAATTCTTCACCCTCTGAGTATTCAAACCTAGTTTCCTGAATTACGTCATTGAAAATTGATTCGCGGTAACTCACTTGAGGGCTGCCAACATTAACTGAAACATTGTGCTCTCTTTGAAGTCTATCTACAACAATTTCCAAATGTAATTCCCCCATTCCTTTAATAAGAGTTTGACCTGTTTCAGTATTTTTATCTAATACTAAACTTGGGTCTTCATTTATAAGTAATTCAAGACTTGTTTCTAGTTTTTTTTCGTCAGCACTAGTTTTGGGCTCTACTGCTACTGATATCACTGGATCCGGATACTCCATTTTATCGAAAATAACTTGTGCTCTTGGGTCACATATGGTCTGACCTGTCTGAATATTCTTCAAGCCTGCTATTGCCACAATATCCCCTGCAAATGCCTCTTTAATTTCAACTCTTTTATCAGCATGTATTTGCATAATCTTTTGGATTCTTTGCTTAGTTCCATTATTTGAATTCAATACCTGAGCACCGAGGGCCAGAGACCCACTATAAACCCTACAAAAAGCCAAGCTCCCAACAAAGGAGTCATTTGCGATTTTAAAAATCATTCCAGAAAATGATTCTTCGACTAATGGCCTTTTATTTACAACTTTTTCCTCTTTATCGGGGTGAGAACCAGTAACCTCTCCTCTATCTATTGGTGATGGTAAATAATCACAAACAGCATCAAGTACTTGTTGAACACCTTTATTTTTAAAAGCGGACCCACAAACAACAGGTGTAACTTTTAACTCTAAAGTTAAACACCTCAAATGTTCTTTTATTACCTTGGTTGAGATGGTCTCTCCTTCCAAGTATGACTCGGCAACTTCGTCGGAGAAATCAGCAATAAGTTCAAGAATCGAGTTTCTCTTGGATTCATACTCATCAATCAGTGATTCACTGATTTTAAATCTTTCAAATGTCGCACCGTTTGAACTGTCCTCAAAAACTATTTCCTCTAAGTTTAAAATATCATACAGCCCTACAAGCTCCCCCTCATTGAATTTTCCTTCGTATAGAACGGCAGGAAGCGTATCAAACTTTGAGCATATTTGCTGAACAGTCTCGCTGAGGTCTGCGCCAACTCGATCAAGTTTATTAACAAAACATATTCGAGGTACGTTATATTTATTAGCCTGCGCCCAAACTGTTTCTGTCTGTGGCTCAACGCCTGCGACCCCATCAAAAACGCAAATTGCACCATCAAGTACCCGCAGCGATCGCTCTACCTCTACAGTGAAATCGACATGACCAGGAGTATCTATTATATTAATGTCATAATTTTCCCACTGACACTTTGTAGCAGCAGCAGTAATAGTAATACCCCTTTCTTGTTCCTGAACCATCCAGTCCATAGTAGCAGCGCCATCATGAACCTCTCCAATTTTATGATTAACTCCAGTGTAATAAAGAATTCTTTCTGTAGTTGTTGTTTTTCCGGCATCAATATGTGCCATTATTCCTATATTTCGTATTTGATCCGACATAGTTATTATTTACCTGTCTAAAAATAAAAAGGGCTTTCATATGAAAGCCCTTTCAAATTTAAAAATAAATTATTAGTTACCACTTAAGGTGGGCAAAAGCTTTGTTAGCTTCAGCCAT
>DCQT01000044.1 GCA_002323535.1 Bacteriovoracaceae bacterium UBA1511 | reverse complement strand
CTGGGTTGCGAGTTCAAAAGTGACAAAAAAGAACCTTTAAATATTCTTTGGCTTGTGGCAGAAGATCTTAGTCCGTTTTATCTTAACGCATATGGGGATTCAAGAGCGGCAACACCAAACTTAGACCGTTTAGCGCGAGAGGGAGTAGTATACACGAATAATTTCTCCGTATCTGGTGTTTGCTCTCCAAGTCGGGCTACACTCTCAACTGGTTTGTATCCAAATTCATTTGGTGCACAAAACATGCGGACTCTGTTCCAGCAGCCTGCAGCCAGGGAGGCTGGTATAATAAATTACCAAGCAGTTCCTCCTAAAGAAGTCAAAATGGTTAGTGAAATAATGCGTGAAAATGGATACTACACTACAAACAATGCGAAAGAAGATTATCAGTTTTTTAAATCTGAATTGGCATGGGATGAATCTAGTGTTTATGCTCATTGGAGAAATAGACCCGATGTAAATATTCCATTTTTTAGCATTTTTAATTTTGGTGTTTGCCATGAATCTGGAATGTGGAATTCTAAAGCAAACTTTTTTGATACTGGAGATGAGTTCCCCCCTGATAGGAGTATAAAAAAATGGTGGGAGAAATATTCCAATTCGCACGTCCCTCTTTTAGTTCCTGAGGATTTAGATGTTCAAGTACCTCCATATCTACCGCAAAATGAAATTGGAAAAAATGCTATGAAAAGAATGTATACCAACGTTATGAGAATGGATAAAGGTGTTGGTAGAATTCTTAATCAATTAGAAGAGGATGGTCTTTTAGAGAAAACTATTATAGTATGGTATTCTGATCATGGTGGTCCACTACCCCGACAAAAAAGATTGCTTTATGATTCTGGACTAAGAGTTCCACTTATAATTAGGTATCCCAATAAAGACAGGGCTGGGGAAAGAGATGACCGGCTAACCAGCTTTGTGGACTTCCCCCCAACACTTTTATCAATGGTTGGTATTGAGCCACCGAATTATATGCAAGGACAGGCTTTTGAGGGAAGTTTTAAAGCAGAATTACCAAGAGAGTTTATCCATGGACACGCTGATCGTTTCGATGAGAGTGTAGATATGATTCGCGCAGTTCGTAATAAGCGATTCAAATACTTAAAAAACTTTAATCCTGAAAGGCCTTATTACCTTCCTCTTGCCTATAGAGAAAACATGGAGGTTATGCAGGAACTATTACGGATGCGCGATGAAGGGGAATTAGATGAAAATCAAGCACTTTGGTTTAGACAATCAAAAGAGGTTGAAGAATTATTTGACACTGAAAACGATCCCCATGAACTCAATAATATCGCTAAGGATCCAGCTTATGCTGATGTTCTTGCCGAGCTCAGAGTAGAATGTGAGAGATGGATGAATCAAATCAATGACAAAGGCTTTATTCGTGAAGTGGATTTGATTAAGGAGTTTTATCCAAACGGAAAGGCTCAATTGACTGATAAACCAAGTATTGAAATAACTGATGGAAAAGTTAGTGTGAGTTGTGAGACTCCAGGATCGCGAATTGGTTACCGATACACGTCCGAAAAAGCACCTTATTTAGGTTGGAAGCACTATACTGGACCAGTCCTGGAAAGAGCAGGTGATACAATAGAAATTATAACTCACCGATTGGGGTTCAAGTACGCAATTACATCAGTATTTAATGGGGAACAAGGAAAAACATTCTATCCCTCCAACAGACATGACAATTGATCAAAAAAAGTGGTGATAAAAAAAGGATTTTGTTTTTTCCTAATCTTTGTACTTTTTTCTTGTTCGGAACAAAAGCCTAACGTTTTATTTGTAATTGTTGACGACCTTCGACCCCTAGATAGTGCTATTACACCTAATATTGATCTCCTGGCTCAAAAAGGGATACGATTCACTAACGCGTATTCACAATATGCAAATTGTTCACCCTCTAGGCAAAGTATATTCTCTGGTCTAAGCCCTGTAAGAGGTAGTAGAGGAGGAAATTTGAATCAGTATTTAAAGGATAATCCACAAGTAAGTATGCCTAACCACTTTAAGCAAAATGGGTACCAAACAGCTTCGTTAGGTAAAGTATATCACAGGTCAAAAGATGAACGTAAGGCCTGGAACTATTTTCATGATATCCCTTTTGAAAAAGGTTTTCATCCCTGGGAGTCTTATGGAAGTATTAAAAATCAACAAATCAAAGATGAAAGTGATAGACCTGCCATTGAAATGGTAGAAGAACCATTATCTAAATACAATGACTATATGATTTCTTTAGAAGCAATGGAAATGATGGAAAAGTTTAAGGGGGATCCTTTTTTTATGGTAGTTGGTTTTCGTAAACCTCACCTTCCTTTTGCGGCACCGAAACAATTTTGGGATATGTACCAAAGAGATCAATTCGAGCCTTCAAAATACAATAAAGCGCCCTTTAAGGGAGACAGTATTGTATATCAGTGGTCGGAACTATCTAGTTACAAGCCCTACACAAATTCGTACAAAACAGAAAACTATCGTCAAAATAAAGTAACTGAAGACCAGAGCAGCGAATTAATTCACGGATACCATGCTTGTGTCTCTTATATCGATTTTTTGGTTGGACTCTTATTGAAGAAACTTGCTGCTTTGGATTTAGATAAAAAAACTATAGTGGTCTTTACAAGTGATCACGGATTTCATCTTGGAGAGCAGCAAATTTGGGGAAAACATAGCAACTATAAATTAAGTACCCATGTGCCACTAATTCTATATGACCCCAAGCTAAGGACGAATAAAAAAACTAGAGAAGGTTTTGTCGAATTACTAGATCTATATCCTACGCTTAGTGAATTAGTAGGTTTAAATAAACCTAAGATAGTAGATGGAAAAAGTTTGATTCCTCTTATTAATAATCCAAAAGCTTTAAACTACTCTGCTGCATTTAGCATGTATCAAAGCTTTCAAAAAGACCTTTCAATTAAAGACCTTAAAGCCTATGCAGTTCATTCATCAAATCATACATATATAGAATGGTGGGATCCAAAAATAAAAAAAATAGTTCAACAAGAGCTCTATGAACTCAAAAATGGTTTCGAAGAAATTAATATTTTCGAAGAAAAATCTTCCGAAGGAATTGTACAAGAGTTTTCAGAAAAAATTAATCATTACAACTCAAGATTTAACTTACAATGAAAAAAATAAATCTAATTTTTGTTTTTTTGTTTTTATCATGTAGCCATGATGAAACTCTTTCATTTGGCAGTTTATTTCAAGATAACATGGTGCTTCAACAGGATGAATATGTATCTATTTGGGGACAAGCTAAACCTGGAAGTCAGATTACAATAGAAACTGATTGGGGGGAAAGAAAAGTAATTTCCGCTAATGATAATTCGGAATGGAGTACGAAAATTAAAACATTAAAGGCTGACTTAAAGCCACACGAATTATCAATTAAAAGCTTAACAAATAAAATCATCATAAAAGATATTCTCTTTGGGGAAGTTTGGTTTGCCTCAGGTCAGTCAAATATGGGATGGCAAATGGGGAATAAAATCACTGAAGTTCAAGGTGCTAAAGATGAAATTAAGTCAGCTGACTTTAAACACATAAGATACTTTAGAGCAACAGGAAATGATTCTTTTACTCCAAATAAAAATGTAAACGGTAGTTGGAGAGTTTGCTCTCCTAAAACGGTATCAGAATTTTCTGCAG
>DCQT01000117.1 GCA_002323535.1 Bacteriovoracaceae bacterium UBA1511 | reverse complement strand
AGTTAATGCGTTAGTTGAAAGTGCAAAGCACTATAAAGACAGAAAAAATGAGTACTTGGATCAAAGCCTAGTAAAAAAAATATAGAGTATTTATAAAGGATATAAAAAAAGCCGGTCTAAAAGCCGGCTTTTTTATTTGTAGCAGTATTAAGAAATTAAACGTTCCCAATATTGTCGTTTGATTCCTCTTGCTCAGAAACAGCGGTATTTGCATTCGGCTCATCCGTTGTCACTGGCGTTGGTTCAACTTGAGAGTTAGCTTCAGCCACATGATTCTCTTGTGTTTCAACAGCTGCCTCTGAAGACTCTGTAACTTCTTCGCTACTCGTCTCGTTTTTTCTCTTGAGGTAAAGCTTAATTCTTTTGTAATAACCATCACCAAATGACTTTGTATTTACTTCTTCATCCTCACTAAAAAATTGATGAATAATTCTTCTATCTCTTGGTGACATTGAATTAAGAGTAACAGGCTTTTTGTTTCTTAGAAGCTTGTCTCTCATTTTTGTTGCAAGGTTTTCAAGCTTAGCTTCTCTAGAGTTTTCTTCTCCGCCAACAGAGATTGTAAATTTAAATGAGTTTCTTAAAGCAGCTTTCTTGATTAAATGCTTTCTTAATAATTGCTCAAAACAGGTAACTACTTCAAAGCCATTTGCCTTTAAGATCTCTTCATCGTCACCTTCAAAAGCAATCTCAAGGAGGTTTTCTTTTTGAGTTAATTCAAATGTAACATCAAGAAGGCTGAGTCTTACTAGGTTTTCTAGAAAAGTTTGAGCCATAACATCAATTTTTGGAACGATAGAGAACTTGTAAGTAACTTCTCTTGACCCTAAAACACCTAGAAAGCTTCTTTTACCTTTTTCTAGAATTTCGTGAGAAAGAAGAGATTCGTCATGGATGTTTAGTTTAAGCATTGCCTCTTGAGTCGCCTGGGTGAAATCACTCGCAGTTACTGTGACTGATTGAGGTAATAGTTGAGACTGACTATCATTTGATGTAAATTTACCGTTTGCTTCAGGCTCTACGAAGTTTCCATTTTTTTCTACTGCCTGTTGAGCTCTGTTTCCGTTTTTCTCTCTGTTACCATTTGAGCGGTTTCCATTACCTGAGCGACGTCTTTTGTTGTAAGGTCTTCTTCGGCGCTGACCTTGTTGCCGATTTCCGTTTTCACTGTGTGTCATTTGTTGATCCACCTTTATTAATCCTTATATATTGTGAAATGGGCGAGTTGGCCCGATAGCTTTATTTCTAAAATAGCGTAACTTTGCTTTTATCGATGCGAGTGTTTTGTGTCAAGAGAGTACTCTCTAAAGCATCGAAAATTCGTGAGTAAGTTTATTCGACTCCATTGACTTTGGAAGAAAGTTATAAGCTTTGACTGGGTCTGTGTTTAAGGCTGTCCATTCCAGTGCCACTTCGGTGGATAGCATTATTGGGCATCGGTCGTGGCCAACTTGCTCAATGTATTCAGTAGGCTCCGTAGTTATTATTGCGAAGCTTACTAATTTATTCTTGTTTGTAGGGTCTTCCCAGATATCGTACAGTCCCGCAGCCCAGAAAATATTGTTTTTCTCTGGTTTGAACTGAACAACCTTTTTACCTTCTTTTGTTGTAATCCACTCATTAAACGCATTCATTGGAACAGCAACGTGCTTCTTACCAAGAAGTGAGTTCCAAGTCTTTTTTTCAAGAATCGATTCGACTCTAGCGTTATAGAGGTTGTACTTACTAGGAATTTCGCTTTCAGAGTTAGCTGGACGAAGTCTGTAGCGCATGGGGACAAGGGTTGGCCCATGCTTTGTTTGAATCAAATTGATAGAGTATGCGTTTGGAAAAACAGTTTGCGTGAAGCCCTCTGGGTTATCATTGTAAAAAAGCTCAAAAGATTTTTGAGCAACAACAGCCCCTGTTGCTTGTTTAAGCTCATCTTGGTGAATATCAGACTTGAAAGAAAAGCACATTTTTTAATCCTGAAAATTAAATAAAAAACAAATTATAGACCTAAAATGACATAATTATTAGGCAAAATATGTAATTAATTTTCTAGGTATTAAGGCGTAACTCATCGAATTAATGTGACTGTGAATCTCATGTATTATGTGTCTGAGGGATATAATTTAATGAGATTAGGTCAGAAAATATTTTTTAAATTTTCAACAGTCATTTTATTGTCTTCTTTAAGTGTTAGTGTGGACTCCCTGGAAATTAAAGAGCATGTCACGTGTCCTGAAGGTAAAACACTTCTTTTAGATTCCCAGGATAAGTCGGACGGTATTGTGGATAAATGCGTGAATACATCCAAAATTAAAGGCAATAAGGCGGAGAAAGTTCTCTCTGGCTTAACAGAAGCAATCTGTCCTCCACCAAGCAAGGATTTACTCAGAAATCATAAAGCAATTCCAAAGTTTGAAAAAAAGTCTGGAATTGGGGTCATGTTTGATTACTTTTTAATGCGAAGACTAAAGTTTCGTAAAATCGCTGGTCTGGGAAGAGACCTGTGCGTTGGATCCTTACCTGCCAAAGATCTTAAAAAGTTCAAATAGGTTTTACCTTGGTCGATAAATAGCAGAGTTTTTTTCGTTCTCTCTAACTTCAGTAAGCTTTACCCAAGCTCTACCGTCTGTTTGCCTTTTTATCATCTTATCCACCTCTTCAAAAACATACTTGGCCGTACCTTCCATACCAATGTTTTCAAATGTTCTGAGTTGTATAACACCACATTTTTCGAGGTCCTTAAACGTATCCAGGTGCGGGTCATCCTCTGAAGCAAGAAAAGTATGATCAAACATATGGTCCAACCATGCTTTCACCTCTTTGAGTCCTCCAAAGTCGACAACCCAGCCTTCCTTAGTAAGTTCATTTGATTCAAACTCGAAATAAAACTCTCTAGAGTATCCATGAACAAAGCGACAGTGGCTTTCCGCCTTCCATTGTCTATGGGTGCAGGGGAAACCAACGAATCTTTTTGTAGAGGTAAAAAATTTTTCATTCATATATTTTTCCTTGAGAGGTTTTAATTTGGTTTCATATTTTCTAATATTTCTTTTTTAAGATTAAAAGGATTAAATTATGAAAGCGATTATATCCATCATTTGTATAATTTTCAGCACAATATCTTTGGCCAAAGTGGATATTAATCCTAGTTATCTTGATTTTGGAGTTATTGAGATTGATAACAGTGATACTCAATCAATTTATATTTTAAACGAGACTGAATCTCCAAAAGTTATTAAGGACGTATCTTTTTTTGGATCATTTGAAATTTTTGTAGATAACTATTGTCCTGATGTTTTACTTTCTGGAGATGAATGCGAAATTGAAGTGACGGCATATTGTGAGTCTTTTGGTTTTATTGATGGGTCTTTGGACATCGAAATTCAAGGAGAGTGGCCGGAAACAGTTTTTGTTGAGGCTGAGTGCTCAAATTTTTAACCGGCAACTTCTTCTTAGCATAACTTTGACCTTCGAAAGAAAGTGGATCAACCGTTAAGTGTATATCATTACTGATACATGACGGAGGTATTCATGGATTACGTTCTTGAGGCGTACAAAAGAGTTAAGGGTGAAAAGGCATCAAGTTTAAGAAGCAATGGTTGGGTGCCCGGATGTGTATACGGAAAATCAATGGAACCAATGAGCTTAAAAATTAAAAACACAGATTTACAGAAATGTTTGAAGCATCATGCTGCAAAATTTGAGTTAAAGGTCGAAGGAGAAAAAGGTTTTCTAGTAGGCTTAGAGGAGCTTCAAAGAGGACCTCTGCAGGATAAGTATATCCACATATCTTTTCATGCGATGAAAAATGATGAAGTAACAACCTTAAGTGTAGAAGTTGCTTTCCATGGAAAAGCGAAAGGGCAGTTTGATGGTGGAATCATTAAGGAAAACATGCATGAAATTACAGTCAAGGGATATCCAGCTGACTTACCAGACAAATTAATGGTAGATGTCTCTGATCTTGAAATTGGTGACAATATTCATGTTGGCGACCTTGCTAAAAATTACAAGTTTGAATTTCTACAAGAAGATCACGACAAAATTCTTGTAAGCTGCGGTCATCCTAGAGTTCAAAAAATTGATGAGCCAACAGTAGTTGCTGAGCCAGTTGATGAGATGGAGGTAGCCGAAACAGATAAAACTGATTCAGAGGCTGCTTAAAATTAGAAAATTTATTACGAATCATGGGAGAGCAGGTGTTCTCCCTTTTTTATTAAATCTAAAACAGCTGCGGGAATAGATAATTTATTCCAATTTAAGCCTAATTCATTTTTTATAGCTTCATTAACTAGTTGCTCATCTATTTTAAACTTTTCATGTCGATCTTTTAGAGAGTTTATTTTACTTGAACAAGTCTTTCCTTCAATTATGTTTTTTTCGTTCGGTAAAAATGCAAGACAGCCAAAAGGTTTAGAGTGCTTAGAAATTGTACAGCCTTTTTTTTCACCGGTATAGAAAGGACATGTGTAAGTTTTTCGAAGTCCTGCGTTTGTGTAAAGCCTGAATTCATTAATCGTTGACTGAAGTTTTTTTACAAGGTGTTCGAGATCGAAACTGTCCGTTTCTATAAAGTATTCAATAATATCTAGAGCCTCAATTGGCGATATCATCATGGAGTTACTTGTAAAGGTGCAGCAGTTCCCAATGCAGCCCCGGCAACTCAGATTGTTTGATTCAAAGTCAGACATTTGCTCATTGAGTGAACTTCTTCGTTGTCTCGCACTTGGGATTTGATGGTAAATGTCGTAAAATTTTGCCATGTAGTCTATTAATAAATATTCACTTATGAGGCAATCGATTGAGGAATTTTTATCATATATAAAAAAGGGGTAAATCTATGATTGATCCAAAAAAAAAGATTAAACAATGGCTTGAAAGAGCAAAAAGCGAAGTAGAGGGTAATTGGAACGCAATGTGTGTTTCTACAATTGATGTCAATGATACGCCCGACTCGAGAATGGTGTTATTTAAAGAGTATTCAGATGATGATAATCTAATTTTTTTCACTAATTATAATTCAAAGAAGGGGCAAGACATTAGAAACAATAGTGCTATATCTGCGACCTTTTTTTGGGACAAGTTCGATACTCAATTGCGGATTAAAGGTTTTGTGAGAATTACGTCAAGGGAAGTTTCAACAAAGTATTTTGACTCAAGACCTTTTGCTTCAAGAGTGGCGGCGATTGTGTCAAACCAAAGCAGTAAAATTGATTCATATGATGAATTATTTGAAAAGTATGAACGTTTGCAAAATGAGCTCAGTGAGTCAGATATTTCCTGCCCAGAGCATTGGGGAGGAATTGAGATAGTTCCAACTAGAATTGAGTTTTGGGAAGGTCATAAAAATCGGCTTCACAAAAGAGAAGTGTTTGAGCTTCATGAGGATAAGTGGGAGACTTGTTTAATTAGTCCTTAGGTATTTTATAGGACCAAAACTCAGAATAAGTTAAATTTTCTTGATTTTTTTTCAAGCAAATACAGCTACCAGTGGTGAATTCAAAGTTTAGCCCAGGGTTTGCTAGTTGAAGAATGTCGAAAATAGTTGGGTTGTGCCCAACAAGCATAGTGGTCTCTTGGATAGTCTCAACAAAGGTAAGCCAGTAAGCTTCGTTATTTGAGAACCCTTCTGCGAGTCTTTCGTTTTGAATTATTTTTCCATGCCCAATTTCTCTTTTTATTATTTCAGAGGTCTGCTCGCTACGAAGAATACCGCTGTTGATTATTGTTTTGATATTAAAGTTATCTTTTTTTAAATTTTCACCAAGAAGAGTTGACTCGACCGTTCCCCTGTCACTTAGCGGCCTTCCTGAAGAAAAAGCTGCGGACTTGGCTTCGGCATGACGGGTGAGAAATAGAAAAATATCTTTGTCGTTACTCATACTTCTTCCTAAGCTGCAGATTCAGATGAAACAGGTTCTTCTAAGCTCTGTTCAAGAACAATTAGTAAGGTGCTAAGTAAAAGCTTACAAGATTGCTCGTTTGATAGGTTAAGTCTATTGCCTAATTGGGTAACGCACATTCCAAGTCCAGTGAAAATAAAATCTGAGTAAGATTGGATATTAACTTTTTCTTTGAGGTGAAGTTTTTTTAAAATGAGTTTCACTTTAACCCGGTTAAAGACGAGATCGTTGTTTCCAGTTTTTAAAATTTTAGCGAGAACCCAGCTAGAAAATGTTAGGCTGCATGACGCTAAGTTTTTTAAGTCCTCCTTATTTGAGTACTCGATATGGTTCTCACATCCATCCATTATCCATTCTTTAATAGTCTCCAAAGAGATTTCGTATTCCTCAGACGTGTGAAGACTTATGAACATATCATGATGTTCTAAGTTCTTTAGATTTATTGAATTTAGGTAATCTGTGACCTTTTCTTTCATAATGTTATTTTACCACCAAAAGCGTAGTGTTCCTGTCAGATGTTCGGGTTTTATTGTGGAAAATTGAAGTTTTTAAATAAATTTTATTTAAAATTTATAGTTTTTTGATCATGGGAAAACAAGTGACAGGGTAACCTCTGATATCAATTTGTTTTTTATCACCATGAGGCTCAAAACCAAGCCTCTTATAAAAATCATATGCAGTTATAGTAGAGCTAAGTTTTAGATGAGTTAGATTAAGTTCTTTCGCTTTGTTAAGTATAGTCATTGCTAACTTATACCCTAGCCCTTTCCCTTTTACCTCTGGTGTTAAATAAAGAGAGTGAAGAAATCCATAAGACGGAGAATTTTCTTTTTTTCCTTCTTGTAGAAACCCAAAGCCATATATGTTTTGGTTACATTCAATTACCTAAACCAGGTTTGTTTTTATTACCTCAACCCACCTGCATCCAAGAGGTCTGTTTCCCCAACCACGAACTTCTTCCTCACCATGATCTTCTATGCAGATTTCTCTTATTGATCTCATGTGAGCCTCATGAATTTGAGCCTCTTCTCCTGGTCTGGCCAGTCTTATTATTGAGTTATTCATTTAAAAATTTTAACTTCTTGCAGCTATTGGCTCAAGTTGATTAGCGTTCTCGACCGAGTGAATTTAAGCTTTGGGAATAAAAAAACCTTTCGCAAGGAAAGGTCTAAAAAAGTGGGGTGGCCGATGGGACTCGAACCCACGACAACCAGAATCACAATCTGGCGCTCTACCAACTGAACTACGGCCACCACGAGAAGACCTTTTTAATTTCTTAGGGTTATTGTGTCAATAACAAAATTAATTCATCGGATTTCAAGGATTTATTGTTATCGCCGCATAAGCTGGTTATAATTATGCATAAACCAAGGATGGAGAACCACATGAGATCAAAAATATTAGGCTTAATTACATTAGGACTTTTAAGTGTAAATGCTTGGAGTTACGGCGTTGGGCAGTCTACCCACCCAATGAGAGCAAATCAAAAGTTTATCACGACAGAATTTACTGGAATTATAGCTGATGGTACAGGTGTCGGTGTTCAAGCGAGGTATACGCAAAAGCTTAACGATAAAATCCGTATAGATGGCGGGTTAGGTATTGGCGGCGGTGAGAGAAGTTCAAGACTTTTCGTTGGAGCTGACTACGAAATGTTCCCAGATTATGCAAAGCAACCAAGAATCTCGATGAAGCTTGGTTATGAAAACGCGAGTGAGTTTGGTGACAGAATAAATACATTCTCTATCACTCCAACTGCTTCAAAGGGTTTCAGCTTCTGGGGGAAAGAAGGTTATCCGTTTGTTGCTCTACCTGTTTCAGTTGGCTTAAACTCAGATACAAGAACTTATGAGACAATGGTTGGCCTAACTGGTGGTTGGACAGGAAAAGTACCACTTAATATCAGGCAACTATCTAAGCTTACAGCATCAGTAGAGATGAACTTAGGACTTAAAGACACTTATACTGGTGTTTTCATGGGCCTAAGTTATCCAATTAACTAATGGCAAAACCAAAAATTATTTTTAGTGACTTTGACGGGACACTAACAGAGCGGGGCTTAATAAGCCCCGCTTTATTTGATGTATTCGAACTTTCCCATCGCCTTGATAGTGAGATGATCGTTGTCACCGGTAGACCTCTTTCTTGGTCTCATTTTTTAATGAGTCATACTCCTCTAAAGGCTTCTATATCTGAAGGTGGTGGTGTTATCTCAATCAGAGAGGGGAAGCGTTTTAAAGATGTGTATCTTGCGCCGAAAGAGGATATCGAAAAATTAAAAAGTATTACGAGGATACTTTTTAATGAGATTTCTGATTTTTACTTAAGTGATGATAGCACTGGGCGTATTACTGATCGTGCAATTGAGTTGGATTACATTGAGCTTGGAGATAACGAAGAGAGAATCACAGAAATTTTAGACGCAAATGAAGTTAATTACTCAAAATCAAATGTTCATTTGAATTTTTGGGTAGGTGATATTTCAAAGAAAAATTCGGTGGAGTATTATCTCGAAAATTATTCAACTTATAACAAAGATGAGTGTATTTACTTCGGTGATAGCTTAAATGATCAAAGCGTTTTTTCATGGATGGAGAATAGTGTTGGCGTCTCTAATATTTCAAGAGTACTAAAAGTTTTAAAACATAAACCGGCGACTATTCTTCAAGGCAATAATAATAAAGAAATTCATGGCGTAAAAAATTATTTAAAATCTTTGTTGAAATAATCTTCTACTGCTTCTTTTGCCTTTGAGAAAAGATTTTCTAAATTTCCATTAAAATTTTGTAGATAAAAATTCTCCATATCTTCCCCTAGAGGAGCATGAAAAGTTTGACCTTGAATTTTAATAGAGAACGCATGTAAAAAGTGTCTTGGGGCCAAGACTTCATCACAATCTTCACTTGAGTAGACGTTATCTTTAAATCGTTGAAAAAGGGGATAGCCCCCAAGGTAGAGCTTGTCTCCTATAAGAGGGTGCCCATGGACCTTTGCGTGAACGCGAATTTGATGAGTTCGTCCTGTTTTTGGAAAGGCAAGTCCAACTGAGTAAGAGTCGTTGGTTTCAAGAACTTTAAAAGTTGTCTTTGCAATTTTCCCTTTATTTGAGTCGCTAGGAAAAGCTTCAACAATAACTCTTTTTAGGCCAGGGTAAGGGTTGCCAAGATTTTCATCGGCAATAAAATTATTTTCTTTTGCGTAAGTTTGTTTTTTTGCAATCCACATATAACATTTTTTTACGTTATTTTTTTCAAACTCTTCCGTATACCTATTTGCTGCGGGAGGATTTTTTGCCAGAAGAAGAACGCCTGATGTTTCCCTATCTAGGCGGTGGATAGAGTGAACTGTTTTAAGGTTTAAATTATTTTCAAAATATACAGTGGCGCAGTTAAAAAGATGTTTTCCTGTCGGGTGAGTGGACATAAATGCAGGTTTATTAATGGCTAAGAGATCATCATCTTCAAAAACAATAGTTGGCCTTTCAAGATCTAGGAGTTTTCCACGCCAATATTCATCTTCGTGACTTGTTCGACGAATGATCACTTGAATAACATCTTTATGTTTAAGTTTTGTACTTGATTTGTTTGACGCTGGTCTATTAAGAACTTTGCACTCACCAGCTTTGATCTTCTTTTTAATTTGTTCTCTGGAGTGACTAGTTAGGTAGTCTTGAATAAATTGATCAAGCCTAACGCCATCTTGGAGCTCTTGAACTTCAAGCTTTGCTTCAAAATGGTTTTCTAAGTACTTCTTGTAAATCAACATTATGAAGGGTTACCCCTCGATAAAGCTCTCCGTCAATGGGTACTCCTTAGTAGCGCTCTTTTATGATAAATTTTATCAACTCAAGGGCTCCTTTTTTTGAATACTCGTGCTTGGAGTGAAGTTGATTGATAACTTCTTCAATTTTTTCTATTTCAGCTTGGTATTGATTTCCGCTTGATTCATCTCCGACGAGAGACTTTTCAAAGTAGACCATGTACTTAGACATATTTTGAATTAGTTTCCTTTGCTCATAGCGAAAGCTCTCTTTTAGACTTTTTTCTAAGTCAGGAAAAACTTCACAGTAGCTTATTATTTGCCCTGGGTTGTCTAGTGAATAAGCTCCGAGCTTTGAAATTAAATGACTTCTAAATTTTGTCGCATCTTCTTTTAGTGCAATATTTTTTTCAAATTCAGATATAAAAAAACCATCCGCGGAATCAAACTTTCCAGTGACATCATTTTTTATTTTCTCACCTTTGATCTCTGCATTGATGTGGTTAATATATTTTTTGATGTATTCCTCGTAGCTTCTGTTATCAACTAGGCCAAGGCTATCACGAAGTTGTTTATCAAAAATATCTAGAAGGTGAGATGTGATGAGATCAATGAACCTTACTGGATGATGGTAATCACCTTGAGTTGTCATATTTAAAAATTCATATTCATTTTTTAAGGTGATTAATTTTTTTAGATACTCTACGATGTCAATGAGACTTACATGCTCATTTTCAGAGCCCAAATCATAGATAATATTTTTTAAATCTCGTGGAGAAATACCAAATTTACCTTCATAAAGATTTTCATTAATAAACTCATCCATTACTTCGTCTCTGTGTTGAGATAAGATTTGTTTTTCTTCTGTAGTAAGTTCATTCGGTAGTTGGTTATCTTCAGAGATAAACAAGGTTTTCTCAAGAGGATTAAGTTTCGTGATAATCTGCGCCAACTTTTTATCAGGATAATTTTTGGTCATGGGAGATCGAAGTCTCGTCATTACAGCAAATAGGCAAAGAGCCTCAAGTGTAAGTGGATCAAATTGGTGATTCTTCTTAATAGATTTAACTTGCTCTAGGTAAATATTAAGTTCTTGCTTGTAGCAAAGAAGGTAGGGTGCTTTGATTATTTTAAATCGACCTTTAAATGAATTGAAGTCCGGGTGTTGTTTAAATGCAGTAAGGTGGATCTCGTTACTGGTACCGATGAAAAGAATATCAAGTTCTGTTAGGATACCATTAATGTTGAGATAGGCATTTTCTAGCGTTTGCAGAAGATACTTATACGTATCAAGGGGACGTTTAAGAAGGTCTGAGAACTCAAGAACTCCTCGATTGGCCATGACGAGTTGGCCGTTCATCTGAAACAAGTTTAGTGACTGTAGTGATGGAGGAAGACTACCAAGTCTTTTATCCATTGTTATTTGTTGCATCTGAGCATCAACATGAATTTGTGGCTCAATGGTGACGGCACTACTTGAATATCTTTTAGATATCTCATATCGCTCAACTCTGATGTGCTTTAGAACTTGTTGATGGTCTCCTTTATAGTTCTTGAGCAGAGCCTCGTAGACCATTTTATTTCTTTTTGAGATGTCTCCTGTGAACAAGTGAGTTTTTTTGATGTTCTCGAGAAGTTCATTTTTATCGTGGAGTATTTTTTCCAGGACTCCTTGCCTGTACTCTTTTGGAATGAGAAGGATTGGGTGGTCTTTTAGTTCTGAGTTCAATATTGCTGAGATCTCTGAGTCCTCAAGGCCTGCAAATGAGTCTAGTACGTCTCCATTTTGAGCACTTGCGCGACTGAAGCCTAGAGACCCTTTTGTGTAGTTATCAATGGGAAATACCCAGCTAAAGGTATAGTTTGTTCCTTCTTCAATTTTTGAGTACTCCTCAAGACCAACCATAATTTTTTTTACAAAGCTACTTTTTGCGGAGCCATTAGGTCCTACCAAAAGGATAAATTTATTATTAATACCTTCATCGCAAAAGTTCTTTAAATTTTTGGCCAACTCATTTTGAGCGTGAACCTGTCCAAAAACAGCATTTGAGTTAGAGTGCTTTGTAGTGAAAATATTGAATCCGCCTCGCTCATTCCTACCGAAATGATTGAGCATATCTAAAATATATCTGGACGAGGTTCTAAGTAATTGGTCAGGGTACCTTTCAACTTCCTCAAGATATTGATCAAAAGTTAGGATATCTTTTTGATTAATATGTTCCTGTTTTGCTTGATTGATCCATTCTTGCACACCCAATCCTTGGCCGAAGTACTAAATAAATTGTACCGGAAAAATGAAGCGAATGATAGATTTCAAGATTACTTGTGAAATTTTTCCTTGATTACCTCAAGTGCGTAGTCAAAGCAGTTAACAGTTTCTTTCATTGCACAGCTAAGTCTGACAGCACCTTTTATAATATCTCCACTGAAACCCATAGAGTTTAATACGTGGGATAGGCTATCTTTTTTGTCTGAACAAGCAGATCCAGTAGTTACAAAAATTTTATTCATTTGTAATGCTACTTGTATGTCACTGTTGCTAATGCCAGGAATGGAGAAGTAACTGGTATTACAAACCCGCGGAGACTCCTTTCCAAAAAAAACAATCTCAGGAAATAAATTTTTCAGAGACTCTTCGAACTGGTCTCTTTTGCTTTCGATGTGTGAAAGATAGGACATCTTGTTTTCGATTAAGTCAAAAGCTACACCAAATGTTTCAATTCCAATATAGTTTTGTGTTCCGCCACGGAGACCTCCCTCTTGTTTTCCACCAATAATTAGAGGAATGAAGTTATCTGGATCATTAACAATGAGGGCCCCAACGCCAGTCAATGCACCAATTTTATGCCCGGAGCAGCACAGAAAATCTATTTTAAGGTTATCGAAGCTAAAGGGTGATTTCCCCAGAATTTGAGTGGCATCACAAAAAAATGGAATATTTTTTGGAGCGCAAATACTTGATACTTCTTTGATAGGCTGAATAACGCCTGTCTCGTTATTAGCGGCCATGACACTGACAAGTTTAATGTCAGAAGAGTGCTTAGCTATTAATTCGCGAAGGTGGTCTAAGTCTATCTGGCCATTTTTTAATACTTTCAGTTTTACTACTTCAAAGTCGTCATGCTCGTTTAAATAATCGGCGCAATTTATCGTTGCTGAGTGTTCAAGGTCAGAATAGATAAGAATTTTCTTTTCCGATTTTGAGTTAATATGGCTTATGTGATTAAAAACGGCACTGATTCCCTCGGTTGCTCCCGAATTAAAAAATACCTTTTCACTCTTCACACTAAAGGCTTTAGCAATAGAGTTTCTAGATTTTTCAATGGCCAAACTGCACTTCATACCAAGAAAATGGTTTGCATTTGGATTTGCGTAAGGTCCTTTTTCTTGAAGGCGGTTGATCAGATACTGCTCAACCTCAGCGGCTAATGGTGCAGATCCATTATAATCTAGATAAACTTGCATTTACTTTACCTCATACCCCTCTTCCATCCATGCAAGGATTCCACCTTCACAGTTGTATAAATTATTAAACCCATTTTCTTCAAGAAACATGCACGCGTTTAAACTTCTTTTTCCTGAGCGACACATGATGTGTATTTCTGAGTCTTTATCTTTTTCTTGAAGAACTTTTAGAGATTGCTCAAAACAAGACAGTGGAATTAGCGTAAAACCATCTACATGGTGCTCGTCCCATTCTCCCTGCTCTCTACAGTCAATAAGGATAGTTTCAGGATTTTGCTCCATTTTCTTTTTAAGTTCTTTTGGTCCAATGCTACCTATAGACAAGGCTATCTCCTTAAAATGGTTGATAAAACATAGTATTTGAATTGTATGAATTCGTAAAAAAAAATCAATCTGGATGTAAATACTCCAGTATAAAATAAATAAAATCTTTTGACTACGATACAGGTGTTAAATAAAATTTATATTGCCGGTTAATTTGCTCACGGTTTTCATGGTTGAAAATATTTTTTACCAGGGTTGAGCAGGGGGGGAATACATGGAAGTAATCACAGTTGGCAATAATAAAGGTGGCGTCGGAAAAACGATGCAGTGTTATCAACTCTCTTGTTATTTAGCTAGCAAGGGGAACAGAGTTCTTGTAATCGATTTAGATAGCCAGGCAAATCTAAGTAGTACCTTCGGAGTACACATTCAAAGAACACTAATACCAGAATGGTTAATCGGTGATGTTGAGGCTGAGGATATCCTCATTCCAAGTGAAGGAGAGGGCGATTTTCATGACAATATTTATCTAATTCCTTCCTCAAGGCATTTAGCAAATCTGTCAAAGCTCATGATTTTGAGTGAAGGAGATATCAGGCGTGAAGCAGGAAGGAAAGAGCGTCTCTTAAAGTTGAGGTTAGAAGCAATAAAAGAAATGGACTTTGATTACGTCGTTATAGATACACCGCCAATGCTTGGGGATGAATTAATAATGGCTCTTGTTGCCTCAAATAAAATATTAATACCTACTCAGGCTCAGGATTATTCAATTGATGGGCTAGAGGAGCTACTTGATACTTTTGAAATTATCAAAGACACAGAGAATCCATCTCTTGAATTCACAATTATTCCAAATCTTGTGAACATGAGAAGAAAAATTGAAAGGCAAAGAATGGAAGAGCTTGCACAAAATTTTAATATCGCTACGCCGATAAGAAATCTTGTTCAAATGCAGGAATCGATTTCAACGGGGAAGCCAGTCTTTCTTCAAGGTAATAGAAGCAAAGGAAAGCAAGATTACGAAAAGCTTTGGGAATCACTAAATCTTTAAATTATTGATTAAATTTTTGGAGGTTACAAATGGCAAAGACATTTGAAAAGCGTGTTTCGAAAAGAAAAAGAAAAGTAATAACTTTAAATAGAGACCTGTATAGAAATTATGAAGAAAATCTTCTAGAAGGCGCAAAGCTTAAAGAGATCGAACTAAAAAAAATAAACGTAAAAGATCAGGTACGTACAAAATTTAATGAGAGCTCGATCAAAGAACTTGCTGCAAACATTGAAGCGAATGGGTTGATTCAGCCCCTGGTTGTTCATCGAGAAAAAAATAAATATACGCTAATTTGCGGAGAGCGACGCTTTAGAGCAATGAGTTCAATTGAAGTTGACTCTGCTCCGTGTTTTGTTTTGGAAGATAAATCTTCCGATGAATTAATGGCGATTCAGTTTTCTGAAAACTCCTCAAGAGAAGCTTTACACTACATTGATAAAGCAGATGGTATTCTTAACTATCAAAAAGCAACTAAAGCTAGTGAGCGTAAAATTTGTAAGGCGCTAGGAATTTCTAAAACAGATGTTCATCGCAGTTTAATTATTGGAAAGCTTCCAAAAAGAATTCGTGAAGCGGCTAAGCTTCATGATATTGAAAAGTATGTCTTGATTGAATTTAATGGTATTGAAGATAAAGCTCTCAAAAAGAAAATTGAGCGCCAGATTGTCATTGGAGAAGTTCGAAAAAGAGCAGAGCTAAGAAAGATTTTAAAAGAAGGTATTGCCTCAAATGTGAAAGGTCTTAAAAAAGCAAGACGAAAAGCTCCGACTAAGACATCAACGGCTGCTGCTAAAAAAAGAGCTTCTTCAAAAGTGAGTATACCTTCAGGAATGACTGCTAATGCTTTTGTCAAAGCAATGAAGTCTCAAGCAAAAAAGTTAGATCCTGAGACCAGGAAGCTTTTAAACTCACTGCTTAAAGAAACATCTGAAGTGGTTGAAATTCAATAGGATAAGTTATTTGGCTTTAAACTTGCTGCACTAAAACGAAATAGGCCTTTTTTGGTTAAAAACGTGAGTTTTAGTGTATGAATGTTAGACAGTTGATTACATTTATTTCTTTGATACTTCTTTTTGGAAGCAAAAAGGTTGTGCAGGCAAACAGGCTTCCTACACATTATGCTCCTGAGTTAGAAGTATCCTATGACAAATCAATTGAACCATACGAAGTTAAAAAAAGATCCGTCGCAAGTATTGTTTTGGAAAAAGCAAGTGCTCAAATGTCGAGATGGGATAACATTGAGCAGAGGCTAAAATTTTATGATGTTGAAACAATTAATGGCCAAACTTATACTGACGAGAATCTTAAAAGAAGAGCAGTGGAAAAAGCATTCTTAAAGTATCTTGATAAAAGCCTGATGGAAAAAGTAAAAAATGCAAAAAAAGGATCAGCCTTATCGAGTGTTAAGTCTGCAAAAACTGCGTTGAGTCCTAACTCTGAGAAGAGTATTGCGCCAAATTTTAAGCTTAAATTTAGGGCGAAGGTTTTGAGAGGCAGGGGGCAGCTTGTATTAAAGAACCCTTATATTGATGCAAATGCGGTATTCTCTCTTTCCGGAAGAAGAGAATTAAACTTTCTTAAGCATATAGATATTATTGATGCCCAGGCTAGAGTATCTTATATAGGACACGAGGATAGGTTTTACAGTGAGATTAGTAAGCCAATCTATGGGGGACTAAAAACTAGAATTTCATCTTCGACTCAGGGCAAAAGCCAGCTTTTTGATACTGAGTCAGATAATCGTTTTGAGCTTCTTTTCTCTAAGGGCTTCTAGAGTCATTGACTTTTACATTTCAAGTTTTAAGGTATAGATATGCTCATTAATATTTTGAGGCTTATCTATGAAAAATCAGTTTGAAAGTAACGTTTTATATCATGACGCAATTTCTCAATTGGAGGATGCAGCGTCAACAATGAAGCTTGATCCAAATATTTTGGATCGCCTTAGAACACCAAAAAGAGCAATAATGGTATCGGTTCCAATTCGTTTAGATGACGGAACAGTTAAGACCTTCATGGGCTATAGAGTTCAACATAATATGACCATTGGCCCAGGTAAAGGTGGAATACGTTTTCACCCAAGTGTTGATATGGCAGAGACTGCAGCATTAGCGATGCTAATGACTTTTAAATGTGCCCTTGTTGGATTACCGCTAGGAGGGGCTAAAGGCGGGATCGCCGTTGACCCAACAAGTCTTTCAAGGCAAGAGCTTCAAGCACTGACAAGAAGATATGCTACGGAGATAAATATGGTTGTGGGGCCAACGATTGATATTCCTGCTCCAGACATTGGAACTGATGGCCAAACAATGGCTTGGTTTCTAGACACATACTCACAGCTAAAAGGTTACACTGTCCCAGGAGTTGTCACAGGAAAACCTATTTCGGTCGGTGGTTCTTTAGGGAGAGCTGAATCAACTGGCAAAGGTGTGGCATTCTGTGTTTCTTTCGCTGCTGATTATTTAAAATATAAAATTAATGAATCTACAAAGGTTGCTGTTCACGGTTTTGGTAAAGTTGGTATTCCTGCTGCTCAAGACTTAGCAGCTCAAGGGGCTAAGGTTGTTGCAATTTCTGATGTCAGCGGGGGGATTTTCGACCCCAATGGAATTGATGTCAATGCCGCTGCGGAGTGGACTCGCTCAGGACAATTACTCAAAGATTTTGAACCAAATAAAACCATTACCAATGAGGCTCTTCTTGAGCTTGATGTGGATATATTAGTCCCTGCTGCGATTGATGGGGTTATCACAAAAGACAATGCTAGAAAGGTTAAGGCAAAGATAATCGCAGAGGGTGCTAACGGGCCTTTAACAACGGAAGCAGTAGATATTTGTACTGCCAATGGTTCTTTCATCATTCCTGATATTTTGTGTAATGCTGGTGGTGTTATCGTTTCATATTTTGAATGGGTTCAAGGGCTTCAAAATTTCTTTTGGGACCTTGATCAGATTAACTCAAAGCTTTACTCTATTCTTAAGAATGCTTTTGATGAGGTAATTGATTGTCACGAAAAATACAAGGTAGATATGAAAAGAGCCGCTTTTATTGCAGCACTAAAAAGGCTCGCAACTGCTATGCGTATGCGTGGATTATTTCCTGCCTAGCTATTCTTAATGCATATGCAAAGTCATATGTTCACGTCGAAGCTTCAGGTAGAGTACTCAAAGAGTATTCTTTTGATAGTGTATGTAAATCAATGACAAATAACTCTTCTTTCCTTTCTAGGAAGTTAGATAATATGAATATTAAGTGCCTAAGCACAAAAGTTTCTGCTTCCGATTTTTGCAGAAAAGAAAAGCCAAACTTTAAGGAGTCGAGGCTAAAAGAACTATCCAGGGGAGTTGTTCTCCATAATGAAGATTCTGTTATATGTGAGTTCGTTGACTCAATTAATGTGACTGTTTCCTGTAAGTCTAACTTGATTAAAAATGAATGCTTGTTTTCAAAAGATTCCTGTTTGAAGATTAAAAAAATCTATGCAGCGGACTTAAAGCTATTTCATCATTCCAACCCCACAGGAGCAAAAGTGAATTGTCTCTTTGTCAAAAATGACTTCTTTGAACTGAATGCTCTTTAGATAACGTATACTTACCTACAGTGAGGTTATTTGGTTTTTGCAAAAATATTTTTGGAGGAAATTACAATGCAAAATCAAATCAAATCGGCACTTTTGATGAATGATAATTATTATGATGTTACTGTTTTTGGGTACTCAAATCACGGCATTCCTGGGGTTGAAATTGTAGGTTTAGGGACGGACGGCCGGATCATCAAGGAGAAAATAATATATTTAATTAGGGCCAAAGCTTTAGGGGTGCCAAAGAAAAGAATTGTTATTGGTGTAGACATTGATGGTGAAATAAATAAAAAGATTAGTTATGAGCCCCTTGAGTTGCCAATATTTATTACTTTTTTAACTTTGAGTGGCCATCTAAAGACAAATGCCTTGAATAATTGTTTTTCAATTGGTGGATTGAGCACACTCGGAAAATATAATTCAAGGTTCTTTAATAAATCTCTGAGTAACTTTCTTGATAGAAAGGTTCAAGATGAGGAGAAGCTTTGTCTCATTGCACCAAGTAATTTTTATGCAAACTCATGTAATTTTAAAATAGACATTGATGAATTTTTATCAAACATTCAAAAAATAGATTCACCTGTAAACTCCCTTGGCTTTTCTAGTCCCATTAATTTAAGCACTGTTGGTGCGACATCTTTTAATGCGAACTTTGATTCAATTTCTTGAGTGAGGGAAATATTTTTTAATTTGGGATGAACTAAAATAAACGGAACAACCGCCTTTGAGTGGGATGTGTGGGCTAGTCCATCCTCATATTCCATCTGGTCACAATTTCCATGATCGGCGGTGATAATAATTGAGAGATCCTCGGTTGAGAGTTCCGTGATTACTTTTTCTAAGCACTGGTCAACAGCTTCTACCGCCTTAACTGCAGCATCAAAGTTTCCTGTGTGCCCAACCATGTCGCAATTTGCAAAGTTGACAGTGATGAAGTCAAAGTTGTTTTCTTTAATTTCTTTTATGAGTCTCTCAGTTACTTCAAAGGCACTCATCTCAGGAGCTTCATCATAAGTTTTACAATGGGTAGGGGATGGAACGAGTACATGTGATTCGCCTTCAAATGGTTTTTTTTCACCACCATTAAAAAAGTAAGTCACATGGGCGTATTTCTCAGTTTCGGCAATTTTAAGCTGCTTTAGCCCGAGGTTACTGATGTATTCAGATAAAGGAAGCTTAATTTTTTCTTTATCAAAAAGTATGGGAAGCTCCACCTCTTCTGCAATGTAAGGAGTCATACATAGAAAATGTCCTGGTTTAACTGGAACATCAAATTCTTTAAAGTTGGGGTCATTAAGTGCTGTACTTATTTGAATGGCACGATCAGGTCTGAAATTTAAAAAGAAAAGAGGATCACCGTCAGCAATTGCATACTCTTTTTTGAAAAGTACCGGCGTAATAAATTCATCAAAGTTTTCTTTTTCATATTCAGACGTCAGATACTCGCTGGGCTCAAGGTTAGTTATTTCTCCATTTCCAATAAAGGTTTCGTAGCAGTGCTTTATTTTTTCCCACCTACGGTCACGGTCCATTCCGATTGATCTTCCTTGCATGGAAGCTAGGGTAATACCTTTATCCTCAAGTTGTTTTAAATACTTGCCGCCGACATTTTTTGCAGTGTCTCGTCCATCCATAAATGCGTGGACATAAACAAGTTGAGACTCATCATGAGATCTAATTTTATCTACAATATGAAATAGATGATCAATATGTGAGTGAACGCCACCATCTGATAAAAGCGTCATTAAATGAATTGGCCTTTTTTGGCCGTTTGAAAATTTGAGTAATTCTTTAAATGGACCTAGCTCTTTAAGGGAGTCTTTTTCAATCGCCTCATTTATTCTAACTAGATCTTGTCTTACAGGTCTTCCTGCTCCAAGGTTCATGTGCCCAACTTCAGAGTTTCCGGCAATACCGTTTGGGAGCCCTACAGCCTCTCCACCTGGCTGAATAAATGTTAGAGGGTAGCTTGATCGAAGGTTATCAAGGGTTGGAGTCTTTGCACTAAGAATAGCATTTTTTTTGCTAGTAGGGTTTTCACCATGGCCATCTAGTATAATTAATAGACACTTTTTAGAAAGATTGCTGATATCCATGCAGTGTTACTCCGTTAAATCTCACTTTAGTTCAACTAAGTTATTTTAAATACATCTCATTTATTAGGGCGAGATAAAGACAAATTTGTCTAAATTTTTAACAAAATTAAACAATTTTTACACAGAAAAGATGCCACTTGTTGCTAAGTTTCTGATTTTTGCCTGAAAAAGTTGGCACTTGGCTTGAAGTACTTGTGGTGAATTTTAATAAATCGAAGCCTAACGCTGTCGATGGAGGTTAGTAATGAAGAAGTTATCGTGGAAAAATTTAGGTGGTATGTTGTTTTTGTCCATCTTCCTCGCAGCATGTGGAAGTGATGATAATCAACAAGTAAAGACAGGAAATGTCTCAACTCAAAGTACTCAAACAGAGCAAGAAAAGTCGCAGCCGACAACTCAGTCGACAAGTACATCGACTATCTCTGTAAGTGGCTTTGCAGAGTTTAAATCAAAAGTTAATGCAGGGTCTTTTTCCAGTGTTGATACATTCAAGAATAATATGGGTCTTCAAAATGCGACAACATTCAATGTAAATTACATTGTATGTAACCTTAATTCTTATGATGCTTATGAAGCTGGTGAAGATGCTGGGTTTTGGGAAAAGGTTGGAGATTTCTTTACTCCATCACTAAATACAAGTGGATGTTCAAGCTCTTTTCAACGAACAATGTTTGGTGGAAGTATTATGAGAGAAGACGGAGCAATAGAGTCTGATGTCTTAACATCCCTTAAAGATATTGTTAATTCTGCAACAGCAGGTTCTAAAACAGGAACAGCTAGTTTCAACATTGTTAAAGATGGAGTTTCCTACATCATCGATTTAAATTTCCCAATAAGTTTAAATCCAATCTACAAGTATGAAACAGATAATGATGGAGATGCTTCTTATTACCAGTACTATAGCACTCAGTACGGTTACTAATTAGTAAGTCATATTAAAAAGTTTAGAAAGCCCTCGCTGTGCGAGGGCTTTTTTATGCATGACGCTTAGATATTTCTGAGATACTCTAGTACTGGGTGACGTAAATGGAATTGCTAAAAAATATTATTGATTATAATTCAAAAAAACATGGGGGGTCTGACCACTCAAGTTGCTTGGATTATGTTGTTGATAAAACAAAAAACCAATTTATTCCTTTAAAGTTTCTATTTTCAAAAAAGATATTGAAAGACGAAAAGCAACTATTCGCCCTTGGGTATGTTCAAGTTGCTCTTGAAACATACGGAGAGGATTTGTTTAAAACGTGGTTTGAGGACCAATATTCTAAAAAATGTTCCCTCGAGCAAGCAAGAAAGATTTCAATTTACTACATTCCTAATATGAACGACATTTTCTCATCCGTTGAAAAGATTAGTCGTTGCTACAATGACTTTAGAGAAAACTTAATTCTTAATAATCGAAAGAAACTTCCCGTTCAGTTAGGGGAGTGGCTTTGTAAGTCAATCTTTGCGTTGAAGCAAGAAAAGACCTCAAGTCAAAGAGGTTTTGACTTTTTCAAAGACGGAAAAAGAGTTGAAGTAATTATTCATTGGGGAGATCGGTCGAACCCAAAGGGAATAAAATTAAAAAAATCATTAGTTTCCCTTAGCGAATATACAATTATCATGCTCATTAGTGATTCACTTCTAATTAGAGATATTTGTTTTTTAGATAGTGAATTTATTCTTCGAAAGTTTCCAACAAAAGGGCACACAATCTTTTTAAAAGAATTAGAGGTTGGAAGTTACTATTTTTCTAAATCGACAAAGAATCTGTCTAAGGTTGTGCAAAGTGGAACACTTCTTCGGTTTTGTACGCCAAAGTTAGCTACTTATCTTGCAGATAAGTTTTAAAACAAAGAATACTTTAAAAGCCGACACTCAATGGAGCCGTTAAAAAAGGCTATCCTCTTTTCTGTTCGAAGGCTTATCTTTTTTCTAAGCTCTGGGTTACCTGTAAAAATCCAAGCGGTATGCCCAGTGAAGTTTCTTTTAAGATTTTCTCCAAGATTGTAGTAAAGCTTTTCGAGTTGCTTTTCATCACTAAGCCTTTCTCCGTACGGTGGATTGCAAAATAGAATCCCATTTTCAAATGGAGGAGTGAGCCGTTGAGCATCTTGAAGCTCTATTGTGATGTATTTATCCAGCCCAGCTGCCTTAATATTTTTTCTGGTTAAGGCGAGAGACTCCTTTGATAAATCGAAACCTTTGATGTCGGTATTTTTGAGGTTTTCAAATTTATTGATAATATCTTTTGAATAATCTGAGAGTGTTCTATTTAAAGTCTCAGAGTCTAGCTTGTTAAGCATAGGCCAGTTAAAAACAGAAAATTGTGTCTTGTTCTTTTTGTGTAAATTAATTCTTAGAAACTGAGGCCCAATCCCATTTGCTTTTAAAAATGACTCAATCAAAATTGTTCCTGAGCCACACATACAGTCCACAACCGGGGTACTTTCGTTTACATTCATTTTAGAGACGATCGCTGCAGCGAGGTCCTCTTTGAGCGGAGCAATATGTCCAGCGACTCTATAACCTCTTCTTGATAGTGGTTCACCGAAAATGTCGATAAATATGTGAGCCTGTAATGTCCCTTTTCCACGAACAATCTTACTTCTAATAAAAGCATCAGGACGTGATTTATCAATACTAGGCCTATTGCC
>DCQT01000046.1 GCA_002323535.1 Bacteriovoracaceae bacterium UBA1511 | reverse complement strand
TCATTTTGCTACTCGTAAAGGATCAAAAGTTATTATCGTCACCGCAAGACAGGATATGGATGACAAAAAACTTTTCAAAGAAGCTTTCAAAGCACAAGGTATTGATATCGGCAGAGTTTATGTCGAGCGGGCTGGAAATATCGGAAAAGAAACAGCTAGTGAAAATAAAGTAGTAATCTTTAAAAAATATTTAGATACAGAACGCTATGCAAGAATTAGATTGTTTGATGATGATAAAAATAATTTAAAAGCTTTTCTCTCACTACAAGAAGAATATCCCAAAGTAGATTTCACTGGCTACCAAGTTTTCAAATCAGGAAACATCAAGAAACTTTGAAAGAGCTCTAAAAAAGGCAAACTAACAGTTATTCTAAATTTGCTCCTAAAAATAGAAAAACTTATTATAAATTAAGTAAATTTAAACAAAATTATTAGTTCTGAAGAATAATTATGAATTGTCCTTATTGTGGTGTCGCCTTCAACATGTGGGTTAAAAAACATCCCGAATGTGAAAAGAAATCCAATGAATATAGCTCATACGTAATCAATTACATTGAAGAAAAATTATTGTCTGGCTCATTTAAAATTTCTGAGCTATCAAAAAAATTCATTGAAGCAGAAAAATTTTTAACTAGCAGTGAGATGAGTGCCTGCATACAAGCCGGCGCTTCGTTTGCTGTAGATAAATGGTTAGAAGATGACGTAATAGATAACAAAGAATTCGATCTTTACTCAAAATATATTGCGGAATGGGAAAAGGTTTTAACTTCTCCAGTAAGTAAGGTTATATGTCCAGACGAAGGAAAAAGATTAATGTATGGACAGATTCTTTATTACTTGAGATCAAAAGGCCTTGAAGGCGCAAGAGGTCTGCCTTTCAGTTGCTTGCAACCAAATTCTCAAATCATGATTTCCAAAGGAGAAGAATTTATCTTTAGAAGCAATCTTCTTTGGGGTGGATCAGTTTTGGATGTAAAAACCAGATATGCGGGACATTCTACAGGAGCTTCATATCAGCTGACTAACAAAACTAGAATAAGACACAGTCAACACCGAGGTCAGCCAATAAAGTATGAAAAGTGGAATAAGATTGGATTTGGGGAAATAGCCATTACTAACAAACATTTTTATTTTCTTGGCACTTCGGCCACTAGAGATTTAAAGGAAAGGTTGAGTTCCATTACGAGCGTAGAAACTTTGGATAAGGGATTGATTTTAAATACAAATCTAAAGACTAGACCTGCCATTATGATAAATACTTCGGAACTAACTGAATCGTGGATGGTAGGAAATATTTTAACTATGGCACAGTCTTTATGAATAAATTATGGCTGACTTTCTTTTTCTTTTTTTTCGCTTCTTTTTTATTGCCGTTAGATAAAAAAGATTTAAGCAAGCCCATTTGTCTAAATCCAGGAAAAACAGGATCCGTGGAACATTCCAGTGGAGTTGGTGCTCTTCTTACCTTAGGTTTGAGCTTAGCTGGAAAATTCGAATGTGCATTTTACGACAACTTAAGTTCAAGCAGAGACAGAAAAACTGCATCGGATTGTCGAGAACTCATGTGTAGGGCTAAAAATCGTTCTCAGATAGTTGATCGAGGAAAAAATATCATAAAGCTCTCTGAGCAAGCGATAAAAGAAAATAAGCCTGGAACTTCAAGAACAACACTCAATCGAGGAATCAATAAAATAGAAAAAGGTATTGAGCAGTGGAACAAAGTTAATACAGTCTCAGCAAATGCAACTGTAGATAACGTTAATACTAAAACTTTGGAAAAACATTTAAATATTCCTTTAGAAAAATTCATCAACGATCAATTTTCTTCATTGCCCAAAGATTTGCAAAGTTCATATAAAACAGAAAGAAAAAGAATTTATGAAGAGGAATTGGAAAAGAAAAGAATAGCAGCTGAGAAAAAGCGAAAAGAACAAGAAGCAAAAAGAAAAAAAGAAATTCAGATACAAGCTCAAATTAAAAAAGAAGCAGAGCTAGAGAAAGCTAGACAAACAACCAATTTGTTTTTTATTTTTTTAGGCTTAGGAGGAGTAATAGCAGTTGCTCTTACCCTAAGTCATAGAAGAGCAATGAAAGAATTGGAGCTCTCCATAGCATCAGCATCCGGAGCAAAAGACTCATTCTTTTCCGATAACAATATAAATTTAGAATCTCTAAGTTCAGAAACGGATGATGAAAGAGGAAATGTAAAATCAGAGACAGATGAAAAAACTCAAGATGAAGAGGGATCAAAATCTAAATCTTTTTTTGAAACTAATGAAGTAGATATTACCAAAACTTCTGACAAAGAAGATGAAAAGACAAACCCCATAGAAATAGTCAACTTTGAATATGACTATTATCCTGATTTTGATCCAACGAGCTTTTTTAAAGAAAACATTTCATCTTTTAATTGGATTGCATTGAGACAAATTTGGCTCCATTACTCCGTTCAGGATAGTCACCAATATCCAAATAAAAAGGCATGTATTTTTAGTCCCCAAACTTTCGCGTCGGTCTTATCATTCATTGAAAATGCTCACAAAGTAAATCAAAAATCTAAATATGAAGGAGAAGAGTATTTCGGGGAGTCAAAAGATATAAAGGCTTATACAAAAATATCTGAAGAAGTATCACTTTTAGTGGAGCCTTGGCAAAATAAAAGAGAAGAACTAACCAACTTATTTGAGACCGACGAAGAAATAAAATCCTTAACTCAACTGGCAGCTGAAACAAAAGAAAAAAAAGAAAAAGAAGTTATTCGCTCAAAATTGTTAAAACGCGGATCAGAGATTAAAGAGAGGTTTAAAGAGCTTGAAGCAGATATTTTAAAAGAAGTAGAACTCATTATTTATAGAAGTGAATTAGCTGAAGAATTCAAGAAAAAGCTCATAAACCTTTTACCAGAACCTGTAGGCTTAGATCATTAAGCGACTGATTTTCATCTGTAGAAGGAGAACAAGAAAAAAAATAAAACACTAACTACTATAAATGCAGGTAACAAATATTTAAGCGTCCTTTTATTTAATTCATCATCGTTTTTAAATAGATTTATTAACAGTGCGACAACCAAAATAGCTCCCACATAATAAATAAAAATCATCTACCTTGTGGCGCCTACAGAGCCTAATACAGATAATCTGTCATTTATTGAAGAAATCTTTCTTTTGATTTCATACATTAGAGTTTCGTCATCACTCACAACTTTCTTATGAGTTTCTAATTCATCTCTGATTTCATCTAATTCTTTCCCAATTTGATTAGATTCTTTTATGTAATCAACAAAATGATTTAAATTAAAAGATAAACTTTTCTCTTCTACCTTTTTATTTAGCTTGTCGATGCAATCTTTTAGGCTTGCTTCCAAAGATGATGAAAATATTTTGTGAATCTTATTATCAGGAGATTTTTTTCCTTTTAATACGAGAATTCTAACTATGGCCGGTGCCATAAACATGATGCCAACTCCCACAATGGAATCAAAGGCCGTTTCGGGCTCAAAGATAACCAACACGACTGCTAAAATTCC
>DCQT01000069.1 GCA_002323535.1 Bacteriovoracaceae bacterium UBA1511 | reverse complement strand
CGTTTATGGAGTTAAAAAAAAGAAGTAACATTCTTATTATCATCACGCTCCTTTCTTTATCTGGAGTGTTCGCCCTTGGCGTTTGGTGGCTCTATTTACTTATTAAAATAAGTCAACTCGACCCTGAAGCTATGAAAACAAATGTCGTAAATCTTGCCAAATGGGAAGGTAGTACATTTCTTTTTTTACTAATTACTCTAGCCTCTTCATTTTTACTTCTTTATTTTAAAGAGTTACGCCAAGCTAAAAGTCTTCAAAACTTTTTCACCTCTTTGACCCATGAGTTAAAGACACCACTTGCAAGTATACGACTTCAGTCAGAAGTTCTAGCTGACTCACTTGAAAAAACGCTGCCGGATTCAAAAGAAATTAACTTTGCTGAGCGCCTCATTGAAGACACACAAAATCTTGAAACCCAGATGGATAAGATAATTCAGCTCTCTCGGATTACAAGAGGAGGAAAGCTTCACTTACATCCAGTAGACATTGGAAGCATTATAAAAAATATGGTTAAAAATTACGCTGGAGATTTAGAAATTGAAGTAGGTGGATTAGCAGATTATAAAGTCATGGGTGATCAATTCGCTATTGAATTAATTTTAAAAAATTTAATGGAAAACACAAAACACCACAGTGAAAACAAAATAGCCCTAATTTCAATATCTAAAAAAGTTTCATCTATTGAAATCACTTATGCAGACGAAGGTCATTTTAAAGGTGATATAAATAAGCTTGGAAAATTATTTTATACAAATCATTCATCGCGAGGCTCAGGCATCGGATTATATCTTTGTGGAAAACTACTAAAAGCAATGAAATCCGAAATAAATATTTCGACGAAAAAACATTTTAAAGTATCCTTTAATTTATCAAGGGTCGTTGAATGAGAAAAAAAATCCTTCTCGTTGAGGACGAACAAAACCTTGGAAAAACCCTAAGCGAATACTTAAATGAGCAAGGTTATGAGTGCCACTGGGCAAACGATATTAGAACTGCAAAAAGTTTCGACCTTCACACATTTGATTTTATTATCCTAGATATAGGACTACCTGATGGAAGTGGGCTTGATCTTGGACGAGAAATTCTCAACTTTGATATCAATAAAAAAATATTATTTCTATCCGCTCAAAACTCTCCAGACATAAAGCTTGAAGGCCTTGAGATGGGCGCGGCTGATTACATGACTAAACCATTTAGGCTTAAGGAACTTATCCTTCGTATTAACAAACTAGAACCTGTTCAAGTGAATGATACATCACAGGTAAAGGTTTTTAATTTTGGAAAACTTACTTTTGATACAGCAAGTTTTGAATTAATTGATAAGAATGATGAAAAGACTGCTCTTTCTAAAAAAGAAAAAGATATCTTGGAGCACTTAATTATTAAAAGAGGTCAAGTCGTACCGAGAGATGAACTTATAGAGTTATTTTGGGGAAAAGATAGCTTTCCCTCAAACAGAACTGTTGATAACTACATTGTGAAATTTAGAAAATGGACCGACACATCCGAAGGTGAGATTGAGATTCAAAATATTAGAGGTGTTGGCTATAAATTTTTAGAAAAAGGAAAAAACTAATGGGACTTTTTGATAACAGAATTACTCGTGATGGAAAAACACAAGTGCCCGTATGGTTTATGAGACAAGCGGGCCGATACCACGCCCATTATCAGAACATTAGAAAAGACCATGAGTTCATGAGTATGTGTAAAGACCCAAAGCTCGCTCAAGAAATCACTCACGGGCCTTTGGATGAGTTTAACTTTGATGCTGCGATATTATTTAGTGATTTACTATTTCCACTTGAGCAAATGGGAATGGGACTTTCTTATCATTCAGGACCCCCAACTCTTGAGGTCGCCCTATCAACAACAGAGGATTTAAAGTCATTAACACCAAAAGCCCCTGCACGGGAATTTTTTGATTTTCAAAAACAAGCTTGCTCACTTTTGAGGTCTTCAATGCCTGAGCACAAAACTCTTCTTGGTTTTGTAGGAAGTCCATTTACTTTATATAGTTATGCTGTAGAAGGTGCCCATAAAGGAAATCTTATTTCTTCAAAGCTAGGTCTTTTAGACGGACGTTATGAAGGTTTTGTTGAAATTCTATTTGATAATCTTTTATCTGAAATGTGCGTTCAAGCGGAAGGTGGCGCCGATGCTGTGTGCCTTTTTGATACTGCCTGTGGGGAAGTAAGTCTTGAAACATTCAAAACTTATCTTCTTCCAACAATAAAAAAACTAACCTCTGCTTTCAAAAAGATCCACCCAGAGAAGAGAGTAATTTATTACTCAAAAATGACAAACTTAAGCTACCTTCGTGAAATTCAAGATGACAATATTGACGTGCTCGGCGTTGATTGGCGAATGAATTTAACTGAAGCGCTGGATGAGCTTGGCAATGACTACCACATCCAAGGAAATCTTGACCCAAGTTTTCTATTTGCCTCATGGGAGAATCTAGAAAAGCAATGGATGAAAGTATGGTGCCAGGTTCAAGAATCCAAAGTGGGTGCATCCAAGTGGATTTGCGGTTTAGGTCATGGCGTTTTACCAAAAACTCCTGAGAGTAACGTGGCAAAATCGGTTAAATTAATTCATGAGAAATTTATCTATTAACTTCTGATAAATAATCATGCATGTTCGGAAACTCGAGATTGTAATTCAAGTTTTGATACATTGAGGAAACCCGTGCATTAAGCAGCATCCAATACTCATACTCAAGCTCTTTTCCCTCTTTTTGGCCACCATTTACAGGGTCGTTTAGTTCACGTGTTTTCTCATGGATTAACGCTTCAACTATTTCAAGGTTTGACCTTACAAAAGGAAAGATTTTTCTCATCAGTGGACTTTGAATATCTGTTTTATAGTAATTTTTGTAACAACTTTCAATTTCTTCAACGGATTGAAGAATTTCTTTGAAGTCTGGAATATCCATCGCCTCCTCCAAAAGTTTTTCTCTTGTTTTACAACGATAAATTGCAATGGGGCCTTTTGTAATTTTCAGTGCTTCTCCAAATGGGGCCAACTGATAAGGGAATTCCTTATGCCCTCCTTTTTTTTCAAAGACCAAGTTTTCCGTGACAAAGACCGAGGCATGTATAGGATAACCGTTTAACTCTGTTGGATCTTCGTAATGTTTTGCCGGTCGATGATAACTAATTATATCACCGGGTTTGTAACTTTTGTCTGAAATAGGCTTACACATAGGGCTTTTTAAAAAATTACTGAATTCATATTGTGATACAAACCTAGGTGTCTTTAGATATCCAGAAGCTTCCATCGCTGTAGCAAAACAATTTACTCCATGATTGTCATAGATAGTATTGTCAAAAGGATTTGGGTCTAAGTCCTTTATCAATTGTCTTTTAGCTAATTCAGAAAATTTTTGAGGAATAACTCCAGTTATATCTCGATAACATGTATTATTTAATTTTTTGTTTAGATAAGATTTTTTCCTCAAATCAAGAGTGTTAGTACGAAACTCTTCGAATAGCATATTTTTAAAGTAATCATAAGTATCTTTTTCTAATTCTTTTCGACCACACTTACAAATCGCCATTTCCCCAATTTCTTCTCCCAAACGTTTTTTCCAAGAAGATAACCCCTCAATGACCTCGTTTGTGGCTTCGCAGTTATTGGACTTTGTCATCACTTGTCCTTGAGGGCCAAGAACCATTTCGAAATTCCAATCTTTAGGTGTGAATTTTAGGGCATATGCTTGAAAGGAGAATAGCGCTAATGCAAAAATTCCAAATTTACTTAACATGTTTTCTTATCGGTCAATTTCGTAATTTTAAAATAAACCTTTTTATAATTCGTTATCTCTTTAAAAGAGATTTTATTGAGGCACTATCATTCCCTGAGCTCTGTAGAAGTCCTTGATAACAGGGGTATCTTTTATAAAGCCCCATGCATCAGAATACCTGGCATTAGAGGGATTAGCTTCTCCTATGTGTCCTCTTGGTATCTGCCTTGAATATTCCCATCGAGGCATACCGGCTGCACCAAGATCGATACCTTTTTCCGATACGCCAAAACTTGTTATGGATTGATTACTTGTTGCATTACCAATCCAAACTTTTCCTTCAGAGTCCATCATAATTGAATAATTTATTGTCCCATCTTTACTAGGAAAAACCATCACATCGATATCCCCTGCAACAGCAGATTTAGTTTTGTAAGATGTAACCATACTAGATGGTCTGAAGTCAGGTGCTGCAGGGCCTGATATAGTGACACTATTTGGATTACCACTTTTAATAATGTCTTTAACCTTAGGAGCAACCTGTTGAGATGTTACCTGTTTACCAATATATGTCGGTCTATCTGCGTACGCCATCCATGACTGTAGGTCCCTATTGTATTCAATTGAACCAGCGAGTAAAGTATCTGCATTATCAACGACTCTTTTGGGTGGGCCCCTGGTTAATTGAGCTGATAATTGTTTTTGTACATCTATGGGAACCTCTAAAGCAAATTCTCCAATCCCCTTGTCATAGCCTGGAACAAAAGGGCTATTAAAGTCATTTCTCGCGGGAAGGATTCGAAAAGTCCCTTGAGAAGAGGACCTATAAGCAAAACGAAGTGTTTCTTTACCATCAATTTTAACGAGCATATACGCCCCTACTCGCCCACTATCCCCAAGCTCAAACAAAGGGCCAACTTTTATTCTTCCTCCATTAACGATAACTTCTTCTGTTGGATAAAGTCCCAACTGGTGAATTCTCTCGAGAGCTTCTATTCCTCCATTGCCGGGGTTTACTACTTTAGGTAATCCCTCAGGAACAGGTCCTACTGGTTTTTTTGGTGAGTTAACGACAGGTGGAGCAACACGCTCTGGAGGCCTCGGAGGAGCTCTTGGGGAAATTTCGGGAAAAGTACTAGTAAACTGTTGTCTACTTGAATGTGACAAACGTAAGGTTCCAAGTTGATCACCTCTGATCTCCATTTGGATCAAGCTTCCATCAATGCCCAAAACCTCCACATTAACCGATTCACCCGCCGAACCAGCACGAATCTCTTTTACTCTTGCAGGGTACCTTCCATTACCAAGCTCAACACTTACAAAGTCACCGGGAGTAATCTCTGAACTTTGTCTAAATGCATTCCCCTCTAGTTTTAAATTAGTGAGAGGACGATCAATAACTTGAAGACTATTTTCATTAACTCTTGCTACTCTTATCCTTGAGGAAACCCCATAAGAGTTTTCTAACAAGAAGGTATCTTCCCCATTGATTACTTTTCGATCAAGAATCCTTCCCTCATAAACATTTCCGCTTTTTGATTTAAATCTTATAATAGAATCTGAGACCACATTATCTATAGGTGCATTAAAGGTAGTTGGATTTAAATCGGTCATCCACTTAGTGAAACGGTGTCCATCTTTCCCCATGAAAACCACATAAGGTTTATGCTGAACATTATCGTAAAGGACTTGCTCGACGACTCCGTCTATCCTTTCACCGTCAAATGTTTTAACCGATACCGGTGTACCATCTTGAATCCCCTCAAGGCGAGCGGCCATCTGATTGAAGCTTGGGCATCGAGCAAAAGCATTAAGCGAAATGACTAAAAATAATAACCACTTCATAACGGGCAATTCCTTTTAATCATTTCTTTGATTTGAGTAGGTGAAAAACCTTGCTGCTCTAGTCGGTAAATTGTTTGAAGAACATCGTTAGAAACATCTTCGCCAAGTTGATAGGATTTTGCGATCAACTGCTGTTGGCCTTTTGTAATTTTATTTTGAATATCAGCTGCATGCTCTAAATGTGCACCAAAGGTTGGGTCAACTCCTGAGCGCAGAGCCGATTGTGCACGAATTTGTGATAATCTTTTTATCTTTTGAGCAAGCTTCATTCCTGAAAAAATACCAATGGGAATTGCAAGCTCTAAAGCAGCAGCAATCATCGCATCATCAACGGCTTCGTCAGCCTCTTGCATTCGATGAAAATCACCTATACAACCATGTAGCATTCCCGTTTCCATTTGATAATTTTGCTTTGCTGCGTAAAGCGTATGTCCCGCAATTCCAAGTCCACTTATTGCCGCAGCCGAGCCAAGCCCCCAAGCAAGTGAGGTCCCTCCCGTTGGTATTGCTGCCGCAAAACCCAAAATTACGGTCGCGCCTATCGCCCCCATTTGAAATGCTTGATTCATTTGATGCTTACGATTTACATGCGCTTTCATGTGACACATCATTTTATGGAGATGGAGGCTGTTATTTGCTTGAAGAAATTCATTAACTAGCGCGGGGTTTTTAAGAAGCATCTTTTCAGCAAAGTCTTTTGGATCATCGCAAATACTTCCTAACAGGAAGTCTAATGATTTTTTCCTACTCTTTTCATGTCCGCGGTCATAAATTTCATTCCAGGCTTTGTTGGTGCTTTTAACGGAATCCAGGGTTTCATAAAAAAACTTCTCTTCACCATCCACATTCTCCACTCTTGCTGCAAGTGCAGGGTTTTTAGATAAAATATAATTTTCTAAATTTTTTAAATTTTCATACATTTTATAAGTAGATTTCTCAGGCTCTGCCATTATGTTAGATGAAATGCATCCACTAATTAATGCTCTTCCATTATTGAACTCTTTTTTCGAGAATCTCTTTTCGCAATCTTCTTGATGTTTGAAAAACTTTTCACAAGATTTAAATCGATTTGAACATCCAAATTTTTTACCAGGTATTGATAGGCTACCATTTCTTAACTTATCTAATTGCGACTTAATCTCTTTTAATTGAAAGTAGCGCTTTTTAAAACGCTCCACTTCTTTTCTTCTTTGTTCGTCCTTGGTTAACGTTACAGCGGAATCGCTACACGCACCTGTCCCGTCGGACATATTATCGCAGCGAACCTTAACTCCTGCTGAGACAGCATTAGAAAATTCTCCTCGATCTAAGAGACCCTTAGGAGTTAGACACCTTGAGAGCTTTGACCCGCCGCTAGGAAAGTCCTGGTTCAAAACTCCCATTAAGTCTCTTCTCACTAAATCATATCTAAGATTTTTATTTTCACTGGGGCAAGCCATATCAGAAAAAGATGGATCACTTATTGCGCCTAAAGCATAGGATCGCCAAACCTTGTTGGCCGCAAATGCTGCTAGATCCTGATAAAAAACAAATTCACCAATTCGGTCTAGTTGAGTTTGTGTTGTTACTTTTAAGGGGTTTGAGTCTCCTTTCCAATCAACACACAAGGGCCGTTCCTCATCAACTTTCAAAAGGGTCTCACCACATTTAAAAGCCCCTCCAACACCCTCTTCTAAAAACTTTTCTTGTAACTGCTCCTTATGTTCAGCTTCGCCCTCAATTTGATCTCTAATTGGCCCATCAATAGACTCCACACCGGAAAATGAAGATGGCAACCTTGATGGTGCTTCAAGCATCTCTAAGCGAGCACCATCGTTTTTCGAAACATGAGGTGTAGGAGAAAAAGGTACATCACTTCCATGAAAATTGACCCTATGACCGCCACAATTTTCAAACCCATCTTCACCTGTAGAAAGAGTACTTATGCAAACATGTTTGATGATTGCGATTGCGTTGTACTCATGAAGGTAATTCTTAAATGCCCTCTCTGTTTCATCAAAATTAACTTTTAAAGGAGTCTTAGTTTCCACTGAAAAATTGGCCATCGCAGAGATGAAATCAAAGTGCTCTTGAGAGGGATCGTCTCCACCTGTCAACGATCTCCTAGCACAATTGACTTGCTCTAATGAACTAAATACTAAACCTGTCATTCCGCATCGTTCAATTAAAAACTTTCTGCCAACTGGAGGTAGCTCACGTAATAACTTCTCCCCTCTACTCTCCAAAGCACCTGAGGAAATTTGACTCACTTTTTCCTTAAGGCAGCTTTGCGCTTTAGGCCCGGCATTCTTGCAAGGAAGTGTCCTTAATTCAGGAGCGAAAAAAGTGTCGTTTCCACAGCATCTTTGTATAGCTTCAAGCTCGTCTCTAAAAACCTCAGGGTCCGCCGAGATACTATACTCGAAGCACTCTGCAGAGTTGAACACGACAAACCAAATGGAAAAAAACGCAGAGATTAGTTTATACACAAATCTTCAATCGGTATGATTGGCCTTGAAATTAATCCAAGTAAGTAATATTTATTTATTAACTAATAGCAACAGAGCTAATACCTGCATCAACATATATTATTTGACCCGATACTCCACTGCTTAGGTTACTCGCAAGATAAACCGCAGTACCTCCGACGTCATCTTGGGAGACATTTTTTCGTAGAGGTGAATTTTCTTCGACTAGCTCAAAAGATTTTCGAAGTGACTTCACCCCACTTGCAGCAAGAGTTTTTATTGGGCCTGCTGACAAACTGTTCACTCTAATTTTATTGTCTCCTAGATCTGCAGCTAAATATCTTACTGACGATTCAAGTGCAGCCTTAGCAACACCCATTACATTATAATGAGGCATTACTTTTTCTGCTCCATAATATGTAAGGGTAATCATAGA
>DCQT01000114.1:31466-32177 GCA_002323535.1 Bacteriovoracaceae bacterium UBA1511 | reverse complement strand
GGTCTCTATAAATCATTTTTTTGCCCTGATAACTTACCCAATCTACTTGGTGCTTTCTCATTAATTTACTTGCATGGGATCCCGCTGTCTTGGCCTCAAACCCCGTCATTTGCTCAACATCCCTTCTTGAGTGAGGTAATTTATCCATACCATATCTATTATCCATCTTGTCTTCAGGGTATTTAAGAGACTGCCAAAATCCCTCTAGAGAAGCATATCTTTTCCCATCAAGAGAAAAACTTGTCGCAGCAAAATTAGACAAAATACCTAATTCATTTCTTTTTGATAAAACAACACTCTCACCAAAGGTTCCCTCCTCGGGAAGAATTTCCCACTCAGGAATGGGACGATCAGATTGAGTTGGCCCCCACCAATGTGTGGGGTAAGCAAAAAGAGTGGAGATATAAAAAAATATCAAAATAGGTAATTTATTTAACATAAATAAATTATCAGAAAATTTATACGAGATGACAAACTAAGCTTATTTAATAGCCGTAAACTCCTAAGTTTACGTCATAATCCAAGGAGTACAAGCTGGCATACTTGTAGGGTATGCTTACTCTCGGGTTCTTTGGGTCATTAGCATTAAAAATATCTCTTTTTTCCTGTGCCTTTTTTCGAAACTCTGTTCGAAAAACAAAGTTCATTTCCATTTCGTCATCGACTGAGCCTACTTTTATAAAATTTGTTATTCTTGAATTTAAATTTTTA
>DCQT01000114.1:0-31161 GCA_002323535.1 Bacteriovoracaceae bacterium UBA1511 | reverse complement strand
GTTATTCTTGAATTTAAATTTTTATCATTACAGGTGAATAAGGATGGGAAATACCCTATGACATCATCATGCTTTTCTTCATTAATATTTTTAGTTTTTGATAGGAGCATTACTCCCAATACTTTCTGAATTTTCTCCGGTGAATTTAAGTCAACACCAAAATTTTCCTCAATCTCTCTGACTGCCTTCACCTTTTCATCAGGCACCGAAAAAAACTTATCAGAAAATAAACATTCATTTCTTCCTTGCAAGCTTTTAACCTCATCAGTTTTTAAAAGTTCGGCAATAGGTTTGCTTTTGACTTGAGAGAAATAATTACTATCCACGTCAGAAAAGAAATATACAGGTAACTTTTCAAGTTTAGCTTCATTTTTCATTAAATGAGAGGATCCGTAAATTTTCCGACCTTGCGCCATGACCAGTTCGATATCGTCAGCATCACTATCGACAAGGTTACTAAACGGGTTTGAATTCTTAATTGAAGTTATGGTTAGGGATGCCACGGCACCACGAGCTATCGAACCAATTCCATTAACACCATCATCAGGATCAGTCTCAAGTCGTTTGAGCATTTTAGCAGGATTAGTAATCATGGAGTGATACAAAAACTCATCTCCCCCTATAGATCTGAAAGTATTATTTTTTATAAGAAATTTTTTAGCTATTTTTACTTCTTCTAATAGAGACTTACTTCCAGTAGGTGTCCAGTCAGACCCCAAGGCAACGAGTACATTAGATTCGAACAATTTTTTAATATTCAAGGTTTCGTTGTATAAAAGTAGGTTGGAAAATGGAGACCAGATAACTCCCATACCCTTTATGCCAAGCATTCTAATATCCTCATCATCTAATCCATTTGCATGAACAAGGTTCATCCCTTCTTGATCAAGATCCACAAGCCTTAATAAATCAATTTCAATTTTATTGTAGGGGTCATTGGACCTCCCCTCTGCGAGATGAGCAAGTACAACACCTTTTTCAGAACTCTTCAAATGAGCATACTTTCCTGCTATCAGAGGAAGTATCCTTGTCATAAATCTTTTGAATTTAGAATGAGGGCTTTCAATTTTGCAGCCATCAATATTATCTTTGATATAGCTTAGTACTAACGGCTTATATAATTTTGGAAGTAAAGAAGAGTCCTTCAAGCGATTTTTTTTCACAAAACCATCAAATGTATCAGAATTTAGTTGAAGGAGTTCTTCTCTCAAAGAAGAGTCAAAACTTTCAGAGAGCAACGATAATTGATTGTAAAAATCTAAACAATTTAACTTCAAGTATTCCCCTAGAGCTTCGGGAAAATTTAAATTATGTTTATCCTTAATTGGTTTGATTAAATCCCAAGCGAATGTGAACTCTTTAGGAAAAATCAAATCTGTTGGGGCAGAAACTTTTGCTTGAGGCATAACAAACTCACCTTTTAAGTTTGTTTGAGACTCAATGAAACCATCGCCCCTTTCTACATTAAAGATAGAGAATTCATCCTCACAAAAACTCCAGCCTTGGTTATATACTGTACCCAGCACCATTGCCTGAAGTTCGGCCCATCTAAATGCAGAGCAATGAGCGAGCATATAAAAATCACCACTCCAGGGATTCATATTACCACTTACATCTTTTTGATACTGAGACCATTCTCTCCACTCGTGCCTATTTCCAAATTGACCATGAGCATGCCCCCATAATGGAAGTACGTTTTGTTTTGGATGCCCATGTAGGTCAATCAGGCCAGGATAAATGCCTAGCCAATCACCATTAGGGTTTTTCAGTTTGGTTGAATTGTCAGGTATATTATCTCCATTAAGACTTTTAACTTCAGAAATAACTCCGTCCGCGTTGATTTCAAGACTAGATAAATAAAATTTATTTTTATTTTTCCCTAAATAAATACCGGGAACCATCCCAACAAGTGTCTCTGATTGTGCAGAAAAGGAACAGACTATCAGAAAAAGTGCTTTCATTATTGTAAGCAAGTTCATAACTTCCACCATTTGGTTAAAAGAACTAGAACGGTGATACCGACAATAATCAATATTTACAAATCCAACGGTAGAAACCGCCTAGAGGCGATCCTGAGCATGAAAAAATGTTACACTGAGAGGTATTATTGGCACTTACTTAAAGGGAGACCCTTACTGTTTTTTTTAAGCTACTGAAATCACAATTAAAAACAGAGTTCCCATTATTTGGTTATAGGATAAAAAAGATGAAATTAATAATAACGATATTTATTCTTATTTTTTCTCTAAACGGTTTTTCTCAAAGCGAGACCTACGCCATCACCGTAAAGCTTCGAGGGACAGTAGAAGTAACTATTGATGGAAAAACCAAAAAACTAAAAAAAGGTGCAAAAGTACCCCCCGGAGCTGTTTTAACATCAAAAGAAAAAAGCTTTGTCGTTATAAAAATGTCTGATGATACAAAGTTGACTCTTGGGCCATCAAGTTCAATTGAAGTTCAAGAGGTGAGCGCAAAAGGTAAACCCGGCTTAATTAATATTCTAAAAGGCCAGCTCCGCTCAAAAGTTAAACCAGATAAAGTTAAAAAAGGAAACAAACTATTTATCAAAGCAAATATGGCCGCTCTTGGGGTAAGAGGAACAGAGACTATCATCACTTACAACCCTGTAAGTAAATCCTTCACCACCGGTGGTTTAACAGGTCTCGTTGTGATCTCTCCCATAAGTGATAAAAAAGTTAGTGTTGCAGGTCTTCAAAAGAAAATGAATGAGAAGAAAAATCCAAATCTAATACTTCTTCCCAAGCAATATTTCAGTTCAATAAAGATGGACAAAGGTACTTTTAAAGTCAGTAAACCACAAAAAATGAACACTGTTCAATATTTTGCTCTGAGAAGAAACCCACTACCAAACTTTGCTTCTAATCAAAGACAACTAAAAAACTTAAGGCCGACAGAGTTACCGGGATTAATGCCGCAAAACGAGGACATAGTTGTAGTGATGGCGATAAGTCCTGACTTAGTGTCAGATGCACAAGGTAGCAATTCTAATGTAATCCCTGCGAGTGTTGGTGATAACACCTCAACTCCAATAGCCGGTGCAATTGTTGACTTCACTACCGGTACAATCATCAACCCATCTCCAACAGATTCAGTTGATCCAGTAACAGGAATGAGGACACCCACAACCAACTTAGGAACTGTAAGCGCTGATGGTACCTATCAACCTCCCGCCGGTTACAAGTTAGATGATTACGGGGTTTTTGTAGAGGATAATAGCTCTCAAAGTGAAAACAGGTCGCCTGCGAGTTCCACAGGCGTTGAAGTTGCATCAAGTGGGCCCCAAATGACTCCGCCACAGGTCCCAAACATCGAGGAAATGGACCTCAGCTCCTTGGACTTTAACGATAGTGAAACAATAGAAAGCCAAAACGCTCAGGTAAATACAACGAGCGATAACACAAGCGATTCACTCAATGAGCAGTCAACCTCTTCTTCAACTAGCTCTAATGAAAACGCCCCCAGCTCAAATGCCCAAGTAGCTGAAAATTCTACCGGTCTGCAAAATGATAGCGACCTGGGAGATAATGTAATCAATGTTGAAAACGATTGCCCAAATAGAAAAATATGTGACACCTTTAATAGTGTTAGCCCAACTACAACTGACACAATCACAAAAACAGCAGTGCGATTTAATATCATCATTAGAAAATAACTAACAGTTTTCAGGGAAGAAAATTGAAGAAAGATTTTACTAAAAAAGTGTCAAAACTATCTGCAATTACCATTGCCGTTGTACTGCCGTCTTTCGTCACCTCCGCAGGAAAAACTGAAACTTTTATCGCAAAAATTAATGGAGTAACGAAACAATCTAAAAGTTCGGGTTACTATTATGCAAAAGTAGAAATAGAAGATGGAGTGCTAAAAGATATACAAGAAATCTCTAAAAAAGATCTTCAAAATTTCAAAAATATAATAAAAACCAACAGTAAGGATCAAATTGAACTTTTTTATCCATCTGATTATAAAATTGAGATTACAAGAGATGAAAAAACTTACGCAGTAAAAAATAAAGAGTTCAGAGAAAAAAACTGGGACAAAGTTCTCAAAAAAGTAAAAGAGCAAAACGTTATAGCAAAAGACCAAAGCCTTGACCGACTGGACACTCAAAAAAGAGAAAAAGAGTTATCAAAAAGAAAAGCTATCTGGGATAAAGTCTCAAAACTCTATGTGGTCGGTGACTATTATGGAGTCCTTGAGGAGGCGAAAGCACTTTTCCCATACCCTTCCCACAGAGCAATGGCATATTTTATTAGTGGAATGAGCGCCGTAAAGTTTCAAGACTACGAACAGGCCGAAAAACACTTCAAAAATGCGTTGAAATATAAAGTAAAAACTAAAGACGTATACTTCCAGCTGGGCAAAGTACTCTTTACTCAAAATAAACTTGATGAAGCTTACAAAAACTTCACGAAAAGCTTTAATCACAGCACTCGGCTCTACCGGTCCAAATATTACCTTGGGTGGATAAAAGAAAATCAAAAACAGTATGAGGAAGCAAAAAAACATTACGAAGCAGCGATTGAATTAGCGGGAATAGATATAGAAACTAAGCAAGCTCTTATCATAAGACTTGCAAAGGTTAACGAGATAATCGCCAAGAAAAACCCAATTAATAGACTGGTCAATTTATTTGTAACAAGAGATGTGGCAACACCATTAAAGCAATCACTACAAGAAAATAGTGATACAAAGAATGCGAGTACTATTGAGAGGATTCTTGAAAGAATTCAATCAGAGTACCGAGTCCCAAGTATAATTCCTTTCAAAATAGGAAACATGGGCTACTATCTCAGGTACAATCAAAACTTTCAATATGATACAAACGCATCAGGCGAAAACGAGGATCTAAGTGACTTCAGAGACTCTTTTGTATCCAGGTCTCAGTTTCTATATAAACATTTATTTTCCTCAAAAAAAGGGTTTATTCATACACCTGAATTTAGACTGAATCATCAATACAATTTCGAAAAAAATATTCCAAATATCTCTACGAATAATCAATACACAATATCTCCAGCTTTTAGGAACAGTTTTGCTCACGAATGGTTTGGACAAAAGACAAACTTCACATTTGACTTAGAGACGTCATATACAAAAAGAAACCTCGATAGTGACGGGACATATAAGTATTTTAGTAAGTCGATAAAATATAACATTGGTGATTTTTACAAGTTTTTTGATTTTGGAAGAACGATATTTAAATTTAGATATGACACGCGTTCTTTTTTTGATTCCTCTCTTGACTCAACAACAACTACCCTCTTTCTTAACCAATTTATTAATCTGCCAAAAAAACATACTGTCTCATTGATTGCCAATATGGATATGACCTCAGTTGAAGACTCTGTAAATAACGCAAATTCTTACATGCTTAGAGCAGATTACATAGCTCCTGAGTTAATTTACAAAGGTGATATTCAAGCTGGCTTAACAATACTCGCGACGGATACACTTGATCAATCAGATATAAGAGGAACAGAATTAATGATCTCTCCTGAAGTAGAATGGAGAAGAACATTCAATAAATATTTTGAGATAGCTCTTCAGTACTATTATACAAATAATCAAAGTAAATCTGAAGCACTAACATATGATCAACACATTTTATCTTTCGAAGTAGAATTAAATCAAAACTAGTTAAATTTTCTTTTCTTCAAATAAATGAACATCCCTTTGAGGAAATGGAATCGTTATATTAGATTGTGCTAGCTTTTCATTAATTAAATGCATTACATCACTTTTAATTTGAAACTGCTTGATTGGCTCATTAATCCAAAATTTTAGTTTAAAATTTAGAGAACTATCAGCAAATTCCTCAAACCATATTTTGGCTTCAGGGTATTTCAGCACGGTATTGACCTCTTCAAGCACGCCTTTAAGAACCTGCGTAACCTTCTCCGTATCCGTTCCATAGGCAACACCCACTGAGCAGTTTATTGCTATTACATTATTGTTTAAAGTCCAGTTAATAAGTTTGTTGCTCAAAATTTCAGAGTTTGGAATAATAATACTACTATTATCAATTGATTCAACAACAGTACTTCGTATCCCAATGTGAGTTACTCGACAAAAATCATTATTAATTTCAACCAGATCTCCTAGCCGAATAGGCCTTTCAAATAAGAGAATGATACCGCTTATAAAATTGTTAACAATGTTTTGAAGACCAAAACCGATACCTACACCAAGAGCAGAAGCAAAGATAACAATATTTTTATAGGTAAAACCTAGAATTCCTAGTGAGACAGACAAAAATACTAATATGAAACCATAACTAACTATCGTTTTAATATTAGTTGAATACCTAGGAGAAATATCAAAATAGGTTAGCCAGAACACGTCAATTGAGGATAAGGCCAATAAATATACTCCCCTAAAAATATAATAACTAAAGATTAACTTTACTGGTTGGATCAAAGTAAGATTAAATTCTCCGACGCTAAAAATAGAGGTATCCCAAAGAGAAGAGAAAAGTAAAATATTCTCACTCCAAGCAGATAAAACTAAATGAACAAAAACAAACAGAGTTGCAGTGTTAATCAAGCTTTTAAAGAAGTAAATTAGTTCCTCTCCAAATTTAAATGCGCCTATCGTAAGAACCTTTTTCTCACCGAGAGACTTAAGAGGAGAAATAAGCATCTGATAGATGAAAATTACAACAAAAAAGCTTAAAAAGTTTGAAAATAAAACTTGCTGAATTCCTAAAGCTAGTTTTTGAAAGCCGAGGAGACCTATGACACTAGAAACCATAACAAGCGATGATAAAAGAATGACAAGGTAAGAGGATAATCTTATCGCCAAGCTGCAACTCTTTTTGTTTTCCTGAATAAATTTGAAGACTAACTCCACCAAATAACGGCCTATAAAGATTGAAAAGATCGAAGATAAAAAAAACAACGGTTCACTCGAAAAATTAATACCGGCATTCGCCAAATAAATTAGAAAAAACAAAGAGAAAAACGCGGGGTTAATACTTTTAGTTTCTTCGTCCTTTTTTATTAGATTCAAAATAATTGGTGAAAGTCGAACCCAAAGATAAGAAGAAAAGGGCCAAACAATAACTAAATAAAAAAATAAAATTGCCTCCTCAACTAATGAGAATTGAATTTGAAACCAAAAGAAAAAATAACCAAAAAGGATAAGAATTATCCTATCTTGATAAAACTTTGAAAAGATCTCTCCAATAACAGGAGTATCTTTAAAAAAGACTCCTCTATATCTATTGTGGACAAGATCCATTAAAAAAAGAAGCCCGATTGCGGCTAATGCAAGCGCAATACTTATAAATACTAATTTACCTATATTATTTTTAAAATAATTTTCGTCGAAGCTGTTAAAGTTTTTACTAAGAGTTTTTCCTATTTCACCGGAAGTTTTGGCCATCTCACTTAGTGGAGAAAAGAAAAAATTATTTATTCTCCATTCATATAAACTTGTACCTACGTCTTTTTTAATGACTGAAAATAAGTATTTTTCCCATCGTTTTTTATCTTCTTTAAAAAGAGAGATATTTTTTTTGTGGGCTTTAATTTTCCTTATTAACTTTCTGACACTTGTTTCATCTTTTCCAATTTCCTTTATTAACTTTCTAACTTCTTTAACCTTTTTTTGATCTTTTTTTTCAACCTGTATTATTTCTTTTTGGATTTTTTTATTTTGATCAAGGAGAACACCAAGAGATTTAAGCTTTCCGTCCTCAAGGTCTACTTCTTTTGACCAACGAACAAGATCATCCTCAATTTCATTTAGTTCTTTGATGTAATCTTTTATTTCTTCTTTATTAAATACACCGTTTGGTGATGAGGTGATTAGGTTACTGAGTTTTAATTTAAATTTCCAAAGAACTTTGTCTCTTTTCGCAAACTCAGCGGCTTTATTTTCAGACTGCTGAATATCATTTCCAACGCCCATTTCATCTTGGGAAAAACATGTAAAAGAAAAAAATAATAAAACTAAAGTAAATAATCTCATCCTTTAATTATAAAGGACGATAAATTAAGTTAAAGGTTTTTTAATGATTAATAAGGTCAGTCTCTTGGATACCCTTAAGCATTGAGGATTTATTTAAAATTGACTCAACTTTTTCTTTTTCTTTGACTAATGATCGGTTTTTGTCACTTTTCCCAACTGCACCTACCATATCAAGAATTTGAATAGGTATATGATCATCATATCTGTTGATAACAGTGTAGTTTATCTCAAGCCTTTCTAGTATCTCTAAGGTTTTTTGATGAAGTTGCTCGGATTGAACCTCCGTTTCATTTCTCCCAAAATTCTCAAACTTTACTAATTTTCTTGATACTAAAAAGTGCGTGTAGCGATATTTACATTGGTTTGCTAACTCAAACATATCTTTTGCTATTTGAGAATCATCTCCACGATAGTAGGCTGCATAGATAGCACTAATTATTAACGGTGCATCACATATAGTTATCTCTAAATCTTTTGGATAAATATCCTCAAGCTCCTTTTGTGATTGAAATTTACGGTACTCATAATCCTCTGCGGAGAAGTCGACTCCCTTATAATAGTCCCACTTTGCCACTTCAGGGACAGAGTCAGCTTTGAACAAAAATAATTTTGAAAAGTAGAGCAGTCCTGCACTAAGAGTCGATTTACCCGACCCCGGAGCACCTAAAATTGCAAGTTTTAGATTAACATTTAAATGTCGCTGGTAATCATTAAGCAAATGAGAAAAAGTTCTATCTTGAACTGACATTATAAAATCCCTCCATAGGTCGTCGGATTTTTTACCACGAAGAAGGACTATTTCAAAATAATTTACCCTCTAATAAAAGGATTTGAGCGTTTTTCATTAAAAATAGAAGTTTCTGGGCCATGTCCAGTTATGACGCGAGTCTCATCAGGGAGCATGTAAAGCCTCTGCTTTATAGACTTTTTTATTTTTTCAAAATCTCCGCCAGGTAAGTCTGTCCTACCGATACTTTCCTGAAATAGCGTGTCACCGGCAAATAAGATCGGTTTTTCAAAGTACTCAGTATAAAAACAGCAACTCCCCTCTGTATGGCCGGGAGTATACAAAGTCTTTAGAAAGGACTTAAATTCATCATCCAAAGAAAATTCTTCTTCATCTAGAAGCCATGAGTCAATAACACCTGGGCCATCCCCATCTCCTATGGCGAACATTTGTCTTTGAACAGATAGTGCTTGATACAATTGTTCATCGCCTTGGTGTAGATGCATAGAGCAACCCAGTTTGTTTTTAAGACTCTTAGAGCAGCCAATATGATCAAAATGAGCATGGGTATGAAGAAGCTTCACTACTTTAAGTCCGAGTTTTTCCACTTTAGAGATAATATTGAATTCATCATCACCTGGGTCAATGATGATCGCCTGCTTAGATTCATCTGAATAAATGATTGAACAATTACAGCCCAAGGCACCTGTAGAAAAAGATTGTATTTTTAACTTCGCCATCTTTCATAAGTCCTTTAAAATATACGGGATGATAGAAAAACTTAGTGTTCAATTATATCCTTATATTCATTATGATGAAAATCAAAGGACTGATCTTTATAATGTTCTCCACAATACGGGAATTAAAAATATTGAAGTCACAACAGATATAAAAAATAACTGGAACTTAAATGAATTTTCCATCACAGGAGTCCACTCTAATCAATATGATGTTAATGCTACCGATGAAATAGTGCCGAGCCTTATTCATGAGGGGGATTTTATCTTTCCTATTTCTTCTATGGCTCAGGTTGTAGGCAGAAATTCTTTAAAATATGTGGGTAACCTAATTTTTAGAAATAGGTTTAGAAGATTGTTTTTTCATCAAACAAAACTTAAAAATTATTTTAAAAAAGAGTATTGGATTGAACTTGCTTGCTGGTTAAATTCACAAAATAAAAAAATTATTCTTCATAACCATGGATTAGAGTTGCATGAATTCGTCGATGGAGAATCACCTTGGGAAATTATTCATCGCTACACAACTCCAAATATAAGATTTCAGTTTGATCCTCAAAATCTCCCCAACCCCTTTGATCTTGAAGACCTTTTGATCAGATTCCATCAAAGGATAGACTCAATCCATCTTGATCTTGATGACCCAAAGTTAACAAACGAAGAAAAAGAAACAGTGGTCGAATTCTCAAAAGTTATATCAAGGCCTGTTAATTTAATAATTGAACAAACAAACCCCGATTTGAAAAAATTGGAAAAACAAATAAAAAAACTAAAACAGCTTATTTAAATTCAGCCACAAGCTCCTGAATAGATGACTTAGCATCCCCAAATAGCATTCTAGTGTTTGGTTTAAAAAATAGTGGGTTTTGAATTCCAGCAAAACCTGATGCCATCCCTCTTTTTAAGACAAGAACAGTATTTGCTTGATCAACATTTATAACAGGCATTCCATAAATAGGTGAAGTTTCGGATTCCCTTGCTGCGGGATTAACAACATCATTTGCTCCGATAACGATACATACATCGATGTTTTCCATGATTGGGTTAACATCATCCATTTCTTTTAAGATCTCGTATGGAACATTGGCCTCTGCAAGAAGGACATTCATATGGCCGGGCATTCTACCCGCAACTGGATGTATCGCAAAATTGACCTCGCATCCATTTTCCTCTAGAAGTTCACTTAATTCTCTAACAGCATGCTGTGCTTGTGCAACGGCCATTCCATACCCAGGAACGATGCAAACATTTTTCGCTGCCTCTAATATTAAATATGTATCATCAACAGAAATAGGGCTTACCTCGCCTTTGATTTCTTCCTCTTTTCCTCCAGCTGAAGAAAATCCCGAAAATAAAACATTACTTAATTTACGATTCATTGCCTTACACATAATCTGGGTCAAAATAATTCCACTAGCACCAACTAATGCGCCTGCAACAATTAATAAATTATTTTGAATAACGAAACCAGCGGCACAAGCAGCAAGACCAGAGTAACTATTTAATAAGGAAATGACGACTGGCATATCAGCCCCACCGATTGGAGCAACGGCAAATATCCCAATTAAAAGGGATAAGCCTATTACAAAAAATAATGAATTAATGTCGTAATTTACGCTAAATGTGTAAGAAAAATAAATAATAGCAAAAAGAATTCCAGCGTTAAAAAATTGTTGCCCCATATACTGAAGAGGTTTTTTTACCGTTCCGTTTAACTTGGCCCAGGCAAGTATTGACCCTGTCAATGTAATCGCTCCAATGACGATGGAGAAGACAACAACAATGGAAAAAAATAAAGAGGGAGAAGAGGTATTTTGATAATAAGCACCTACGCCAACAAGTAAACTTGAAAGACCACCAAAACCATTCAGTAATGCAACCATTTCAGGCATGCTTGTCATTGCGATTAGTCTTGCCATAGAGATGCCTACAATAGTCCCCGCGATAACAGCGCCTAGAATAAATTTGAAACTAATGATTTCATTTAAAAACAATGTGGCAACGACAGCAATAAACATTCCTAAAGACGAAATAAGGTTTCCCTTTCTTGCTGTTGCGGGAGAGCTTAAATTTTTTAACCCAACAATAAATAAAAAGCTCGAAATAACATAAACTAAATTAATAATTAACTTTGAATCCATTTCTTTTCCTATTGATTGTCTTTTTTCTTAAACATTTCAAGCATTCTATCTGTTACAAAGTAGCCACCTACAACATTTAATGTGGCAAAGAATACGGCCAATGAGCCAAGAACAACGACTATTGTTGGATCATCACTATTACCTGCAAGGCTCATTGCCCCAAGAAGAGTGATGCCAGAAATGGCATTAGAACCGGACATTAACGGTGTGTGTAAAGTTGAGGGTACTTTCGAGATTAATTCTACTCCAAGAAAGATTGAAAGAAGTAAAATAAAAGTAAGTGAAACTGCAAGTGAACTATCCAAAAGCCCTCCTATTTATTACCAGTAATATTTAAATACATTTCATTAACTGTTTGCCCCTTATGGGTCATTAGGCAGCCTTGAATAATTTCATCTTCAAGATTGAGATTAAATTTCTTTTTTTCTTTATCAAAATAACTCTCAACAAAATTCAAGACATTATTTCCAAATAGTTGGGAGGCTACATGCGCAACATGCCCCGGAAAATTCTTAGCACCGATAACAGTGACACCATTGATAATATTTTTTTCCCCAGCAACTGCACCTTCAACATTTCCTCCAGTTTCAGCAGCTAGATCTATTATAATTGAGCCAGGATTCATACGATTGACCATTTCTCCCGTCACTATTCGAGGAGCTGGTCTACCAAAAAGTTGAGCTGTCGTTATAACTACATCACTTTGCTCACAACATTTTGCCATCATCTCCTGTTGCATTTCCATTTGTTCCTTAGTTAACTCTTTTGCATAGCCACCGTCAGTTTGACCAGTGTCGCCTAAGTCCAGTTTTACAAATTTAGCACCTAAAGATTGCACCTGTTCTTCTACTACAGGCCTTGTATCAAAAGCTTCAACCTTTGCCCCTAGCCTTTTTGCTGTTGCGATTGCCTGAAGACCGGCAACCCCTGCACCAATAATAAAAACTTTGACTGGAGTTACTGTACCAGCTGCTGTCATCATCATAGGAAATATTTTATTTAGAGACTCTGCAGCTTTGATTACTGCGACATAGCCGGCCAAGTTTGCTTGAGAACTAAGAAAGTCCATTTTTTGAGCAAGAGTTGTTCTTGGTATCATTTCAAAGCTTACACTTGATATACCGCAAGTATTAAAATCATCTAAAACAGCAGGGTTAGTAAATGGGTCCATAAAACTGGCGTGTATAGAGCCTTTTTTAAGAAGCTTAATGTCTTCAATACCAGGCGCCCTAACCCGCACAGAGAAGTCACTGACCCCAGATGCCTCAACTTCATCTGCGTATGTTTTTGCACCTGCTTCTTGAAAAACAGAGTCGTTCATCTCTAGATGTAAACCATAATCTTGAGGAATTAAGACCTCAACACCCATACCCGTCAATTTTTTTATAGCAGGTGGAAATAAGGACAGACGGTTTTCATTAGGGTTTTTTTCTCTAAAGGTTACAAGCTTCATTTCTTATTCCATCGTTAAATTAAAAATACTCATTACTTTTTGATAGCGATAATGCCTCTGTAACTCTCCCAATGTAATGGTGATCTTCACGGGGTTTCCTGTAGCAAGTTTAAAGCCTTTCAACTCTTTGACAAAAGCATCGTACCCATTCATTGAGATCATCTTCGACTCATCCACGACCTCAATCAGAGAAGTATTTTCTTCACTCTCTTGAAGGTTGTTTGGAATTATTTGAATAATATCCCCCATAATTGAAAGGGAGCCTCGAGAAAAAAATGATATCTGGTCACTGTTTCTTTGTTCATCAAGGTAAGAATCAAATTGATCTATTTCCTCACTATTAAGCTTAAAAGTTTTTTTATTCTCTTCCTCAGAAAGAGAAATCAGATTATTTTTTTCATAAAAATCAAAAATCCTCTCAGATTTAACAAAGCTTCCAACTAATAAAAAATCTAAATCTTTTAGAGTCTGTTCAAGGTTCTCACCGTCTATCACCTCAGGATGGAGGTTAAAATATAATCTAAATATCTTATTTACTCTTGCGACTTCATTAAAAATATCTTCAACTAATACTGTCGCTTTTCCGGTTGCATTAGTTGTATCGTATTTATTTTGAAGAAGTGCTAATTTTTCATCTGTTTCTCTAAGTCTTGTTACAACTGTTTTAAAAATCCCTTTCATCCATGCGGGCATTTCGTCTAAGTCGCTTTTCACCTTTCTTGCATCTACTTTTATTGCCTGCCCAGATTCAACCGCTTCCACAGACGCAATTCTCTCTTTTCCATCAAAAAAAGATAATTCACCAAAAACTTCGCCTGCGCCGAGAACTCCAAGAGTTAGTTTTTTGCCAAGGTAAGTTTTAAAAACACGAACCCTTCCCTTCTTAAGGATATACATTGTTCTTTCTTCTTTTCCCTCTTTAATTATTAACTCACCCGCATCAAAATGAACTACTTGAGAAAGCTCTTTTTTATTCTCGTTCTCATCGTCATTTTGATTTTTTATATTTGAAGAATCCTCACCCATTATTAGTTCCTAAATTTAATATGCTAATATTATAACCTGATTAAATTCTATGAGATAAAAAAATGACTTTACCTACAATTTTGCTGAGAACTAAAAATAACGATTGGGTTTTAAGACAAACTCTTCAAAGCTTATTCTCACAGACTATCAAGTTTAATCTCCGAGTGATCGACTCTGGATCGACGGATGAAACTCTTAATATTTTAGAGGAATGGGGTATTACTCCTGAGTCGATAAAGCCTGAGACATATATTCCAGGAAAGGTTATAAACGATGCACTTGAGACTATAAAAAGTGAAATCATTATTATGCTAAACTCTGACTCCGTTTTATTGACAGAGGATGCGCTTGAGAAGCTCATAAGACCTCTCAAGGAAAAAGATATTATCGCCACTGTCGGCAGGCAAATACCACGACATGACAGCGAACTATGGGTAAAAAAAGATTACTCTCACGCGTTTCCAGACAAACCGGAGTTACCGGATTATATACACCTCTCCTTCCCCCTATCAGCCTTTAAAAGAGTTGCCTGGGAAAAAGAAAAGCTTTACCTCGAAAGCTGGGGATCAGAGGACTCGGAATGGGGAAAAAGATTAAAAGAAAAAAATATTGGTACAATTAAATACGTTCCAAACTCCCTAACAATGCACTCCCATAATTATAATTTTAAGCAGCTCTATGCACGAAAATTTATTGAGGGAGAGGCAGACTACTTTATTTACAAAAAAATGCCATCGCTTATTGAACTTTTAAAAGGAATGATTCGCAGAACTGGAAGTGAAATCGTTTACTATATTAAACATAAAAGCTTTTTATCTTTGGCAAAAATACCATTTAGAAATTTTGTCTATTACTATGGAGAATATTCTGGTCTTAAAAGCGCCCACAAGAGATTTACTAACAATCAAAAAGAAGTTGTCTTTAAAAATTACCAATAATTAGAATTCAAGGTTAGGCCTTATGAGAAAGCTTACTCCAGGATCACCAATCTCATTGGCAATTTCTCCTGTATACCCTTTCCCTCCAATCCAAGTGAAACCAACATCTAAGGAGTAAATTCTTTTTTTATCCTCACTTGGAAATTTTTTTCCAATAATGGCCGTAATCCTTAAAATATCAAATTTATCAAGTGCCAAATCACCTCTTAGCTCAATTTCTGAATTATAAAAGGGGCTCCACCCAGTATAAGTTTTATCCTTATGAGATCTTTTAATTGCCCCATAACTCGTGTTTCTGATTTCATCGTTACTATGTAATTTGACTCCACCTCTGTATGAATAACTAACTGTCTTATTTGGCTTAATTGAAGAGCCTTTTATTTTAATTTCTCCCTCAAACCAGTTATCACGATACATTTTATTACTAACAATATGCCTATTACCGACACTAACTAATAATCCACCCAACCCAACTCCAGTCAGCCCAGCCTCCTCACTACCCAGGTAAACTCTTTCCCCTAAAAAAAGACTTAAGGCTGTTGGCTCTGGAAAGCCTTCCGTCAAAGACAAAATTAAATTCTGTTCACCAAAGGCGGCTTTTTCATAAAATTTATTTTGCTTATCACGAAGATAAGTTCCTAAAATGGGCATTGGATTAGCACTTACTTCAAATCTCAGACTTCTAAATTTAAAAAAGTTAGTAATCAAGTAATAATAAAGTTCTTTTTCATACTCAGGGGGGAGCACCTCTAAATCTTTAAAATCTTGATTAAAAGCAAGGTGTGAATAATAGGGGTTAAGCCCGTAATCAATACTTTTTTTTTGCTCCTCATCAAGAAACTTTATGCCACTATATGCAAATGAAGACGTAGATATAACTGCCAAATAAACTATAAAAAATAATCTGTTCATGGCAATATTTTATAAAAATATTTGCCCGAAATGAACCGAGCAAATTGAACTAATTAATAAAAACCACCTCATAATCGACTCCACCTCTCCCATCCCTTAATAAAACGACGACAACGGCTTCTGATGGCAGAGAAGAATCAAAAGATAGTTCGGAGTTCTCATTTACATAAACTTGTGAGTTATTAATTTCTCCGCTAGATGTAAACCATGTCAGATACATTACCTCATCTTTTTGCTCAAGATTGCCAGACAGGCTATAAAAGTCAAACGTCTCCTTACTACTTGAATTCTCAACCTCAAGGACTTGTTCACTTGAACTTAAGGACAAACCACCAACAGTGCCAAGCACTGGATTAGAATTTTTTATTGGCCTTGAGGAGATTCTTATTCTTTTAATACTTTTTACAAGACTCTCTCCGCCAAATTTAAAATCAAAGATGACTAAATAATCAACTCCATTATATTGTTCAAAAACAGTTTTTTCCGCTAGTATTTCTGAAGGAAGGGTTAGAGAAACATTGGGCATCGCCCCCGTATAAAGAGTCGCTCCCAGTGTAGCGTTTAAATCAACGGCATTACCTGAATTATATACAACGTCTTGAGTAAGCTTTCCTCCTTCACATGAAACATCGGCTCCTCTTGAAACTCCAGGGTCAACACAAGCATTAATTGTTACCGTGACCTCTCTTCCTTGATTAGAAATATCACTAACTATAGGGGTTAAAGTAACGACCGCATTAGTGTCGTTTACCTCAGGCGTGTCAGCGACAATGCCCAGAACTCTAAATTCCTCAAGTTTTTCATACTTTTTAAATCCATCATCCCCACAAGAGAGTAAGGAAAGAAAAACACAACTTAAAATTAAAACCTTCATTAAAACTCTCCTTTTAACCCAAATGTGGGAAGCACAGGAATCCCCGAGGTAAGCTTGCTTTTTGAGTAATCATAATTGTAATTAAGCCCCTCTGGGTTCGCTCTATTAGTTGCATTTTGAACATCAAAATAAACACTTAAAATCCAATCACGATAGATGTATTTCCTATCAACTCGTAAATCTAATTGGAAAAAAAATGGATCCCGTTTACTAAAAAACTCACCTCTTATAGGCACATAAACATCATTATCTGCATCATAAACTGACCCTGTCACCGGTGTTCTTGGATTACCGGTTGTGAGCCTAAGTCTTGAAGAAAAAGTCCACCGCTCATACTGATAGCTAGCAAGTAAATTTAAGTTATGGGTTTGATCAAACTCAGAGACTGTCGTTACACCATCCTCGTCCGTTCTTTCACTTTTTGAAATTGTGTAACTTGAATTAAATTTCCAAGGCCCATTTGAATATTGAACATAGGCTTCTCCTCCATAGATTACTCCACTGGATCCGTTAGCGAAATTTTCTGTCACAAACTCTCCTCCACGGTTAACTCTTCTTGATGAGGTATTAATTAAATTATCTAAGTCTTTAAAGAATACACCTGTGTAAAGTTTCACCCCGTCACTTCCCCCGCGACGAAGGTCATCCTCATAGCCAAAATTTAGATGTCTCGCGACCAGAGGATTCAGATATGGATTACCAGAAAGAGAGTTAACCTCTCTTTCTTGAGGTAATTGATTATAAATACCTGTGGACAATTTAAAATAATTAAAATCACTTAACTTATATTGAACACTCACTCGTGGTTGCCAGAGAAGCTTATTGAAAAAACTCTCACCAAGCTCCGTCGCTTTATAATAATCAAGTCTTAATGTAGGACTAAAAATCCAAGGAGAATTTTTACTTTTTTGGTATTGGTGTCTTGAATAAAAGCCTAGCTCATACCAAAGGCCTGAGATTTCTCCTTTTTGAGAATCACCGAGACTAAACGGGTTGTTGATCTCTCCGTTATCATCATCAAAAAACGGAAGATTTATTTCAACATCGTAATCTTCAAAGCTCCAATCCAGGCCGTAGTAATTTGTCCACTGCGCCCCTTTTTTTTGATATTCCGTTCTAAGATTTAAATTGGTCGAATCGATATCCAGATACTGATCATTAATTTGAAAAAAGATATTATCCGCGCCAACGGAAAGAGATGAAAAATATTTCGTTTTACTATCAAGCTTATGATCCATTCTTGAAATTAAACGAGTAAAGCCAGTCTCATTTTTAAAGGCTCCTCTAGTTGATGGGTCATTCCCTGCCGGCATGTCTAAAACAAACTTCAACTCATCCTGGGAATATAAACCCGTAAGAGAATACTTCAAATTTTTATTTTTATTGTATTCATAAACCAACGTGGCATCTGTGTATGTTGGGGCGACTGTGAAATCAAAGTCCTCGTTATCCTCGGCTATCTTTTTTAAAACCTCTCCGACCCAACTTCTTCTGGTACTAAAAATAAAACTACCTTTTTCACCAGCTTTTCCCTCCGCAAGAAGTCCTCCATTAAAAATATCTAAAAAACCAATCCCATAATATCGATCTGTCCTTGGGGTTCGCGTATTTAAGTTAATAATCCCACCAATCGCTTTTCCATATTCAGGGCCAAAGCCAGCAGATAAGTAATCGACGCTTTGAATTGCCTCCGGCATGATAACACTAGTGAGCCCACCAAAATGAAATATAATAGGTACGTATTGTTGGTTGACACCATATTGAGTATCGTCTGGCGCCCCCCCTTGAATAACAACACGTGCTCCTTGGGTAGAACGATTTATTCCGGGCAGGTTAGCAACAGCCTTAACGGGGTCACCTCCAGCGCCTGGGGTTGAATAAAAGTCTTCGTAGGTTAAACTTTTTTTTGTGAGATCCCTTTTATCTGCCTTGGCGACAATCGTTGTCTCAAAAAGGTTATACTCAATTTTTTCTACATAAACTTTAAAAACTCGACCTTCCTTCACTTTAATTTCTTCTTCATATTTTTTATAACCCGCAAGATTGACAATCAAACGATAAGTTTTGTTTTCATCCAGTTGAACAGAGAACTCCCCTTTTTTGGATGTTAGTACCGTTGTTGGTTTTTCCTTTTCTTTTACTTCTTTCCCCGGTGATTGCTTTGGGATGAAAAACAACTTTACTTCCTTAAGCGCTCTTCGACTTCCCATTTCTATCGCGTTCCCATTTACGGTCACCACATCGGAAAAACTAGAAAAAGAAAAAAGTAAAACAGAAAAGATATAAAAAAATCTCATGCTATTCCTCTAGAACAAAATTGATTCCATAACGAATTACTACGGCCACCGCTTGATCACCAATTCTTGCTGGCGCAAATTTAAATTTTTTAATTGAGGCAAGAGCGACTTCATTGAGTCCGTAACCAGGGCCTTCAATAAGTGTGGCTTTTCTCACTCGCCCCTCATTATCGATAAGAATTTCAAGAATAACTTTGCCCTCAATCCCCTTCTCTTTTGCCTCTTTTGGATAAGGATCTCTGAACTCTGAAACAACTCTGGGCATCGCCGTGACCATATAATCCTCCTCCGGAATAGGAAGTGATTCATCATCCCCCTTTTTTAATTTTTTTTGATCCACCTTTTTAGCAATAGTATTTCCCGCTTTAGTCTTAATCGCTGTTGAATCACTCGAACGCAGAGATTTTTTTGTCACACCAAAAACTTTTCTTTTACCGTCAATATTCTTTTTTTTAATTTTTTTCTTAGGTGCAGAGGGCTTTGCAATAGGGGCAGACTTTAAAGGCATTACATTCGTTTTTTTTAGTGGTTTACTCACGGCTTCAATGACTCGAAACTCTACTAACTTTTTTTTCTCAACACTGGGATTAAGAACTACTGTTAGTGCTAATAAAAAGGCTCCAGCCCCGAAATGAATGATTAATGAGCTGTGAATCGGCTTCATCTATTTCTTGACCTTCTTTTCCACTTGAAAGGCAAAGTTTGTGGCGCCGGCACCTTTGACTAAATCAATCACTTCAATAACCATCCCGTGAGTGGCCATCTTATCTGCGATAAGAATAACTTGTGTCTCTGGATTACTTTTTGTTGAGTTTCTTATTTCATACTTTAAATCGTCCGGTGAAATAAGCGAACCATTGAGCATCACGTTCCCACTTTTTAAAACAGTGATTCCAAGAGTTTTTTTCTCTACCTGATCAGTGTTTTCAGCACTTGGTAGTTTTAAGTCCATCGCAGTCTTAACCATCATTGGCGTAGTGACCATAAATATAACAAGTAACACTAAGACAACATCCACAAAGGGCGTAATGTTTATTTCATTAATACTGTCTTCATTTTCCTCTTCAATTCTAAATCCCATAAAGCGCTCTTTTACTTAAGAATTCTTGATAGAAGTTGAACTTGTTGTTTTTGATTTTTAAGTTTTTTTCCAAAGTGATTAAAATACATAACACTTGGTATGGCGACCACAAGACCAACGGCCGTTAAAATGAGAGCTTCTGCCAAAGCAAACATAATTCCATTTGTATCAATTTTTCCAGAGGATAACTCTCCAAAAGCAACGATGATTCCAAATACTGTTCCTAATAATCCAATAAAAGGCGCCGTTGCACCAAAAGTACCAAGCACTGATAAGTTGCCTTCCTCATGCTTTTTATAAATTAAGGCATTTTGATCCATTGCTTTTTGAGAGTCTGATGAATTTAATATGTTCATCAACTGGAGATAAAAAATACTCGTTTTTTGGGAGAGGTTTTCCAGGTCTGTGATCGTTTTTATCTTTGAGACAAACTCATCGCTTAGCCCATTTTCTTGAAAGAATTTTCTTCGTTCAATAATTATCGATAAGGCATATATTGACATGGCCACCAAGGCCAAAAGAATTAGTCTTGCCAACCAAGTTACGACAATAATCCACCCCATAATCACTCCCTAAAAAAAGATGATTTATAATCTCAACACCAATTGAATCTGTCTAACAAACATATGCCCAAAACCTATTTAATTTCATGCACTTAGCCGAGCTCAGTGCTCGGAGATTCTACTGATGCCAAGGAAAATCTGGGATAAATAAATTTCAGAACTAAAGGGTTTTTCTTGAAGATTTTGGGTAAATCCCATAGTATCCGCGACGATCACTAATTATTAATCTAACAAATGACGTAGACCTATGAATAAAGAAATCGATATGGCAAAAAACTCTGAAAAATCCAACTCCTCCACTGTGAGCGCTGAGCAATTAAAAGATTGGTATAAAACCTTAAGATTATCTAGAGCGCTTGATGAGCGTGCCCCTAATTATCTAAAACAAGCTATTGGTTGGTCCTATCACGCACCATGCGCAGGACATGATGCAATACAATTAGCTATTGGGCATATTTTTGAAAAAAATGTAGATCACCTATTCCCTTACTACAGAGACTTAACAACTTGTGTTTCTGCAGGACTAACAGCTGAGGAGATTATCCTAAACGGAATCTCTAGAGCGACGGATAAAGCAAGTGGCGGACGACACATGTCAAACCACTTTGCCAAACCAGAGTGGAATGTCCACAATGTGTCCAGCTGTACAGGTAACCACACCCTTCATGCAGTCGGTCTCGCAAGAGCTCTAAAAAAATATAAAAAACATGCCGTGGCCATCTCTTCTCAAGGAGAATCATCCGTCAGTGAAGGATATTGCTACGAGGCAATTAATGGAGCGGATAACGAAAAGCTGCCTGTTATCTTCGTATTTCAAGATAATGGATATGGAATCTCTGTTCCTAAATGTGATCAAACCGCAAACGAGCGAGTTGCAGATAACTTTAGTGGACTTCCAAACACAACGATTCTTCACTGTGATGGAAAAGATGTTTTTGATTCAATTTCAACAATGGAAAAAGCAAAAGAGATCGCTTTAAAAAATGAAGGCCCGGTTATTGTTCATGCAATGTGTGTAAGAATGGGTTCTCACTCAAATAGTGATAAGCATGAACTTTACAGATCTCCTGAGGAGATTGCTGAAGCCGTTGCTCAAGACCCAATCGCTAAGTATGAGAAGCATTTAATTGAAAGTGGTGTGATCTCTGAAAAAGATATTGAAGAAATTAACGCTGAAATCAAAACAACTGTTCTGGATGCTCACAAATCTGCCATGACTGCGCCAGTTCCAAGTGAAGATAGTATCTATGACTATTTATACGCTCCGGCTTATGAGTCCACAAAGTATCCCACAGGAGAACATAACGACTCTGGTGAAGAAATTAAATTTATCACGGCAATCAATGAAACTCTTAAAGCTGAGTTTCGCCACAATCCAGATACATTTTTATGGGGACAAGATATTGCGAACAAAGATAAGGGCGGGATCTTCAATGTATCCAAGGGGATGCAACAAGAGTTTGGAAAAGAGCGTGTGTTTAATGCACCAATCGCTGAAGACTTCATTATGGGAACGGCGAATGGTTTTTCCAGGCTAGATAAAAAAATTCGCGTCGTTGTTGAAGGGGCCGAGTTTGCAGACTACTTTTGGCCGGCAATGGAGCAGTTCATTGAGTGTACTCATGATTACTGGAGATCTAATGGGGCATTTGCACCCAACGTTTTAATTAGACTTGCAAGTGGCGGCTATATCGGTGGAGGTCTCTATCACTCTCAAAACCTAGAAGCTGTATTTACATCCATCCCGGGTATTAGAGTTGTTTGTCCCTCATTTGCCGACGATGCAGCAGGACTCCTTCGTACAGCAATGAGAAGTGAAGGCCCGACAATGTATCTTGAGCCAAAAGCACTATATAATGCTAAGTCAGCAATGACTTCTGTCCCAGATGACTTTGAAGTGCCATTCGGTGTGGCAAAGACGAGAAAAACAGGAACTGATCTAACTGTTGTTACCTATGGAAATACAACTCATTTTTGTTTAGAGGCTGCAGAGGCATTAGAAGTTGAGGGGTACTCAATAGAGGTTATTGACCTTAGATCTTTGATCCCTTTAGACAAAGAAAGTATTATCAATTCCATTAAAAAGACTAATCGCTGTGTTGTCGTTCACGAAGATAAAGTGTTTGGTGGATTTGGTGGTGAAATTGTCTCTACTATCATGGAAGAAGCATTTGAGCACCTAGATGCCCCTGTGGGTCGAGTTGGTTCAACTTTCACACCAGTTGGTTTTCACCGGACTTTAGAGCGAGCAACGCTTCCCAACACCGAAAAAATCAAAAATTCTTTAAAAAAATATTTAGAATACTAAATTTTTACCTCCGCTTGGACGAAAGCGAGTGAAATAATTCAAGCGGAGTTAAAATTTATGGTTTCTAACAATATCGAATACCCAAAGACCCGACAGCAAGGGACAATGCAAATCTACAACACTATACCGGTCCACAACTCCAAGGTAAATTCGCTACAAACTATTCATAATACCCTTGGAGATGTAAAGCATATGTCACCACACAAGGTAAGCTATCAGGCTCACATTCCTGCTCAGCAAGACTGGCTTAAGCAGCTTGATTTATACTGAAAAAAAGTAATTCCTAATTTACACATTATCTATGTAAGAGGTTAAATCTCCCTTAATTAGGGAGATTTTTTATGGTTTATAAAAAACACATATTTATTTGCACAAAATGCAAAAAAGATGAAAATGGAAGCCCGCAAGGGGATGTATTTTTGAAAGAGATAAAAAATCAATCAAACAAACAAGAACTAAAAACGAAGGGATATAGGCTATCCTCATCCGGTTGTATATGCCTTTGCTCTAAAGGAATAAACTCCGTCATTTACCCTGAGGGAAAATTTATTCAAGAACTAAAACTCGATCAAGACTCGATAAACAAAGTTTTAGAGGAGCTCAAATGATGGAGGTGATTGGTTGGATTGGTGGAATATTTCTAAGTCTTTGTGCTGTCCCAGAAATGCTTAGAGCAATTAAAGATAAGCAATGCTACATCGGTCATGGAATGCTTTTTTTATGGGGAGTTGGAGAAGTTTGTCTTTTTATTTATGAGTTCAAGACTATGGCTTGGGCCCGAATGATTAATTACCTTTTTAATATTATTTGCATCAGTATTTTATATTATTACAAGTTTAAAAAGCCGACACTAGCGCCTCATTTCGCCTGAAAAACTGACTAATCATCCAAAGCGTTATTATATAGCAAATACTGCAAATTAATCCCGTAACAATAAGTATATTAAAAAAGTTAATCACAAAATCTGATTGAAAAAACACAACTCCAAAAACGCCAGAGCCCAAAGCACCAAATAGTGAACCTAAAAAGCTTGCCATAAATGCTAAAAAGACAAACTCATTTTTGATCATCCCTTTAATTTCCCTATTTTCAACACCTACGAGTCGATACAAAAATAAGTCAGATGTTCTTTGCGTTAGATGTTGTGAGATAAGATTAACTAAAACAATGATCCCCACAACTAAAACGAGAAGGCTCATGCTCGCAAGCGCAATGGCCATCTGTTTAATAACTGAAGTTACTTTATCAATAACCCGATTTAAATCCACCATACTTACATTTGGAAACTCTCTGGAGACCTCAGTTATTAATTTACTCTCCTCACTGTAAATAGCGAATAAAAACGTTTTTGGGGCATCATTGATGACTCCGTCTGGAAATAAGATAAAAAAGTTTGGTAGAAATGAACTCCATCGAACTTTCCGAAGATTAATGACCTTCGTTTCTTGCTCAATACCAAGGATATCAAAAGTTAGAACATCACCGATTTTGGCACCAATTCTTTTCGCGTATCGATACTCGAGGCTAACCGGTGGAACTCCCTCCCCTTGCCACGATGCAGGCATTGGTTTTCCTGACTGAATCACTTCGGAACTGCTAAGCCTCTGGCGATAAGAAAGGTTGACCCCTCTATTTCTAAACCTTTGTTCTCGTTGTTCTTCCCGTGAAAAACTTTGATTGTCCTTACTTTTGACTTTTTCTCCGTTAATTTTTAAAAGCCGACCTCTGACCATAGGAGAATCGCCAAGTATTTTTATATCTCTAGTAGATAAAAACTCTCTAAGCTGTTGATCCTGGCCCTCTTGGATATCAAATAAAAAATTATTTGGTTTTTCTTGAGTGCTTAAATCTAGTTCACTAGTGATCGAATTTCTTAAGCCAGGAATGAAAGTAATTAAAAGACTACTTAAAAAAAGAGATAAAAAAATTGATAAAGTTTTAAGTCGATACCTAGTAAGGTACCTTGCCGTCATAAGTTTATAAATATTTTTTATCTTTAATGTTGATTCTAGAAACTTTAAAAATTTACTCCCGCCAAAAAAAACAATCAATGATGCTCCAGAGACAACACCAAAAAATGCTCCTCCTATAACGAAGGAATGAGCAAAAAATACACACAAAAAGAAGACTCCAACGATTAGCGGAAGGTAAGAAGTAAGCTTGATTCGGCTTTTAATCTCTGGCATTAATAAAATCGCCGCCGACGCCTTCAATTCATTAAGTAAAAGAGGAGCACATATAAAAACGACACCAAAAGCAGAAATTAAAAGAGAGGTCAAAAGATTATAAATAGTAATAGTTAAGTTAAAATCAAAACCTAAAGCGATGGACGCCAGTGGCGAAAATACCATACTAATTACGACGCACAACAAGTAAGAGATTAAAACTGCGAAAACCGAGAAAAAAGTCATAAGGGTAAGTTGAGCAGTAGTGATCTCTCGAGACGTGACTCCCAGTGTTTTTAAAATACCAAAGACCTTTCGCTGCTTAGAGATATAGCTTCTAAATAGATAAAAAACACCGACTAAACTTAAAATAAAACTTGATAAAGAAACCAATCCCAGAAAGTCTGTCAGGTAATTAGTGACACGCCCGACTTGATCAGAGCTATCTTTTGGAAGGCTAACTCTATAAGTATTGTCATCAATAAGATCATTTAATTTGTTTTTGAACTCAACTGTTCCTGGAGCGGCCAAGAGGTAATGGGTTGAGTAAAACGCAGTGCTCCCTTTTTGTATAAGCTTCGCTTTTTTCATTCCATCAATTGATAAAAACACCTTGGGGGCAACAGCACCCATCTCAAAGACTTGACCGGAATCTTCCTCTACCACATCAACGACAGTGAACACACCTGATCCTATTGAAATTTTTTCGCCAAGCTTTATATCAAATTGTTCCAAAACTTCTGGATAGACAACGATCTCTGAATCTTTCAAGGTAATTTCTTTTATCTTTTTTTTACTTTGGAGGAGTACAGATCCATGATAGGGAAACCCTTTTTGTTGTTGATTTACAAGAACAAGCCTTGAGGAATCGCTGGCCCTCCCCATAGAGAAAGTGTTTATTAAGGAGGTCGATTTTACCGCGGAAATTACTCCCTCTACTCTACTTTCTATTTCCCTTGTCATTTTTTTTCGGCCACTAATTTTCAAATCACTACCTAGAATATCTTGTGCCTTTCCGGACAAATGAGAGGAAAAAGACTCTTTAAATGATTCCACGAGGGTTATTCCCACCAGACTAATAACAAGAGTTAAAATTATATAAAGAAAGCTTTTGTAGTGATGAATAATCTCATTTTTGATGAGCTTATTAACTTTCACGCAGAGATCCTCCATCAAGAATCAAAGAGCGATTACATCTTTTTGATAAGTCCTCATCATGAGTGACAAAAACTAATGAGGTTTTCTTTTCTTCAACTAATTCAAAAATAAGATCAATAACTTCATTGGCGTTTTTTTCATCCAGGCTTCCACTCGGTTCATCCGCCAAAATGATTTTAGGTGAAGTAATGAGGGCTCTTGCCACCGCCACTCGCTGCATTTCACCGCCAGAGAGTTCATGAGGAAAGTGATCCGCCCTATGAGAAAGCCCTACTCGTTCTAGTAATTTTTTAGCCTTAGCAAGAACATCATCTATGTCGTTAATCTCTCCTGCAAAGGAGATATTTTCTAATGCAGTCAAATGAGGAAGAAGGTGAAATTGTTGGAAAATCACACCGAGATTTCTTCCTCTTAACTTTGTTCTTTTTTTATCACTTAATTTACTAAAGCTACTTCCTAAAATGTTTACTTCACCAGAGGTTGGCTTCATTAAACCAGCAAGCAAATTTAATAGTGTAGACTTACCGCTACCTGACTTACCCATTATTGATAAAGTTTCACCGTCCTCCAGTTTAAGGTTTAAACCCTTTAATATTTGAAGTTTATTATCTCCTTGCTTGTATTCATGGGAGAGATTTTCAACAGATAAAATCATAGGAGCTCCAAAACTTTTGGTGTTAAATTTTTTGCCATGACTTGATGGCCTTTTTCATTTGGATGGATTCCATCCTCTTGATTGAGCGACTCTTCCCCGGCCACATCTTTTAAAATATGAGGAAAGAAAGGTACCTTTTGCTCTTTTGCTAAAACCGAGAATGTTTTTAAAAATGCTCTTTCAAAGTCCGCTCCGTAATTAGGAGGAACACGTACCCCGCAAAATAGAACCTTTTTATTTTTACTTTTAATAAACTCTAATGCTGCCTTTAAGTTTTTATAGGTCTCTTTTGGGTTAATCCCACGAAGCCCGTCATTGGCACCCAAAGCCAGGATTACAAGCTCGGGATCCTTTTTCATAAACCAGCGAAGCCTCGATAATGCCGATGCACTTGTGGAGCCAGAGACCCCGGCGTTGAGAATTGAGATTTCTTTTTGGTGATCCTTTTTTAGCTTTTCTTTAATAAGCTGTGGAAACGCTTTCTTTTTTTCAATACCATATCCCTCTGTGAGTGAGTCTCCAACGAATAAAACGAGTGGTGTTTTGGCAATAGCCTGACTGTTTAGAAAGAAAAATATACTAATAAAAAGAAGGTTAAATAATTGAATTCTCATTCGGATATTATAGCTAGCTTTGTCTAAACTAAAAACTAGACTTTTTTACTTCAAAGGAGGTTTTCACCATGTTAAACCTTTGCACAATTGACACAGTGAAAAAAGGAAGATTTATGAAAACTTTAACGTTCTTTGCATTGGCCTTAATTAGCTTTAGCTCTTTTTCCAATCCAATTATTTTTCCTTTTAACTGCTCTTTATTTCACAGATATGACAATTTTTACCTTTCTGCTGCCTCTACGATGGACCCAAAACTTGAACTTCCCTCTGCTCAATACAATGATGAATTTTGCTGGGAAATGGGTAAACGCCACGCTAACGAGTCTCTCGCACAAGCCGAAGAAGATTGGAGACTAGATGACTGCCATGAAGCGTTTGACTATGGATTCAACGAAGGAATGCAAGGTTCTCAAGAAAATATGCAGTACCCAACGTATTGTTACAACATTGGTCTCCACTCTGGGTTTTCTGCTCTTTCTAACTTTGCAAGAGAAGGAAGAGAGGACATTGTAGGAAGAAAATGTTTAAAGTCATTTGAGAGAGGAAAGGAAGATGGAAGAGCAAACAGACCTCAATCTCCTGGTTGGGACAATAAACTAGCTGTCTGTTACAGAGCAGGGTACAACCTCTAATTTACCAAACAAGAAAATATCAAAGCCTTCTGCATACCTGGTGATAAATTCGGGAAAGTCTTATAGTCGGTACATGTAATTTCTTTTTCTATACATTCATCAACATATGCTTTAGCTTTTATTTTACTATATTTCTTTAAAATCCTGTGTCCCCATTTCTCATCATTTCCGAGGCCATTAATTATGCTATCTACTGATTGATTTGCTTCACTTTTGGCCACTAGTAAAATCTCTCGACTTATACAAATATCAAGCGCACTGCACAAGAGTTTCCCTTCAAGTCTATTCTTTTCAAGGTCTTTTGGATCAACTGGTTGTAAACATGTTTCAAGGTTATTTTGAGCTTTAATTGCCACAGATTGATCATAATCCTTACGTAATAAGGTATGTTTTAAAACGACGGGAGCAAGATGTTTCGTTGCGTGAGACTCAAGAGAACCCTCAATCTCATTTACCTCTTTTCCATTTAGCAAAAGATCTACTCCAAAGTCTGCCACGCTACCCTTTTTTAGTGCTTCTAGAACATCCCTTTTCTCTATCTCATTTAAGTCTCCCTCAAGTTTTTCAGATACAGAGTTAAAAGCTTTCTTTTCTAGAATTTCAGTAATAACAATTTTATACGCTGATTTTGTAAAATCCCCCTCGAGAAATTCTAACGTTTTGTGGTGGGGAATGCCTTTAGCAAATAATTTTTCCACACTAAGGTCATAGTCCTTTAACAATCGAATACATTCTTGGTAGCGAATTGAGGTAACGGATAAACGATAATAATTACACTCATATAAAGAATTAATTTTTTTGCTAAGAGCTGGAATTAAACTTTTATAATTAGTGCTATTAAGATGTTCCTCCAATAACTTTCCAACAATTGATTTTGTAACTTCAGGGTGCAACGTTTTATGAATAGCAAGGTCTTGGCACTTAGTTTTGGCCTCGGGGTAAACTCTGCCCAACTCTTCAATTGTCTCTACACCCTTTTCCTCAAACTCTTCGATTACGCAACTTTTTACGGCGTCAGCAATCTTACGCTCATATCTATTACCAAGGGTAACTTTATATTCTTTAATTTTCGGATGATTAATTAATTCGTCCACAGTGATGATTTTAGCTGCATCCCCTATTCCTAAAATAGCGCATTCGACTGTAACTTGCTCAATAATTTTCTCTAGATCTTCATCCGAATAATTTGAAGATAACACCTCGTCTTTTTTTTCCTCTTGGCATTCAATTAAGCTCTTCATCCAAATTCCGCCAATGTTCCCATCAACATTTATAAAAAATTCCTCACCTAGAGACTCATTTATTCTTGAATCTGAAGTGGAAACTTCACTTAATTTATCAGCAATAACCTCGTTAACTGTTGCAAAGTAAGCCCCCAAGGTAAGCGGTGTCAGGCAATTCTCAGGATTTGCTTGATAATTACTTTCTTCATTATCGTCAGCTCGATCACCTCTTGAATTTGACATCTCTTCGTCTGCGCAACGTTGAAACTCACCACCTTCTCCAAGAACCGAGATCACTACATCCTCAACAATTTTATTTCTCGATTCCTTCGTCTCCACAAGAGAAGTTATTGATGTACCGACCTCATAGGGTAAAACGAGACCCATCAAGTCATGAGTAATATTGAATGAAGTAGAATCCACACAAGAAAATAGGCTTTCTGAAACTTGGTCCTGCGTTAAACTTGCTAGGGCTTCGTAGTTAAAATCTATGTTTCCCTCTTCTTTTGAGACCGAATCACTACTATTGAAGCATGACCTCAGACTATTTTCTAAAAAGTATTCTTCAATTAATTTTTTTGCCTCTGAATTAAGATTATGCTTTTCTAAGTATTTCTTTGCAGCAGCAATTATTTTTTTAGGTCCACCTTCAGTGGTCAAATAATCAATCGAAGACACAACTCCAGAAATAACACAAGCGTACAAGCGTGATTCTAAATTTGATTCCCCTTTTTTATTTTTAGGATCATATGACTTAAAACAACTTCTAATTTGTTTCTTTGCCTTATTTTTCAAAACAGCCATTGCTTGTTCAACGCAATTTTTTTTAGAGCAAAACTTTTCGTCACAAGAGCTTTTCTTATCAATGCATAAAAGCTCTGCATTTTCTTTGCTTATGTAACTTTCAAGCAATGCTTCACTTACGTCAAATGAGATCTGGCCCATTGCCTTTGACATAAATTGTTTTATGCAATTATCAGCGCCTGTTTTTTTCGATATATTTGAGGATAGACAACTCTTAAACCCATAAATACTTTTTGCTATAATTTTATGGCAATCATTATTGAGTGCGTCACAGAGAATTTCTTTTTCTTCACCTTCAGCACCTACAGAGAGACCCGTTTGTTTAATCATTCTTTGTAAAATGAGAGTCGCACCAAATACATACATATTTTCCGAGGCTTCGCTAGAAGTTGATGCCATCACAACCTGATCAACCATCTCTTTAAGTTCCTTTCTTGTGGGGCGAAGTTCTTTAACAATATCTAATTCCACGAGTTTATTAGAGATTTCTTTACGAGACATCCCCTTAAATCCAGGAATTGATTTCCCCAGCTTTAATAACCGGCCATAGAGTGATTTTTTATTTTCTTCGAACTGAACTTGAATTTCAGAACCGTAATCTAGTTCCTCAAAAACCCCATTTTCAAACGAAAATTTTGTCTGAACTTTCTCATCGGGAAAACATGGAAGAGTTTGTTTTTGAATGTAAACATCATTTTCAAATTCTAAATCATAAGATTGATTATTATCACCTTTAAAACCCACTGAAACGTGATTCTCTGAACCAGAAAATATCAATAGGCCATTTCTCTCGAGAACGGAGAGGCTTCCATCATCACCAATAATAGGCTCGACTTTTTTTACTAAGTCGCAATGATAAAT
>DCQT01000087.1:3285-3720 GCA_002323535.1 Bacteriovoracaceae bacterium UBA1511 | reverse complement strand
TCAAGGTTTGGGGTTTGCTCTAAAAGCTCTCTCCATTTTTGAGAAAACATCATTCTGTCACTTTGTGCTCTAGGGCTCCACATTGCTGGACCCTTAGATCTGTTGAGCATTTTGAACTGAATGGCGCTGTAGTCAGTAACTAAGCCGCTGTAACCACCAAGAGCATCAATTTCTTTTATAATTTGACCCTTTGCAATTCCACCCATAGCGGGGTTACATGACATTTGGGCAATGTTCTGCAGATTCATGGTTATTAAAAGAGTTGTGCTTCCCATATTAGCAGATGCCGCAGCCGCCTCACTTCCGGCATGGCCTGCGCCTACAACAATAACATCATATTCTTTTTTAAACATATCTACTGTTTCACGTGGAACATAGAAAGGGCTAAAGCCTCCTGTTCTCTAATCTCTTTTTTTTCTGCGCTAGTTTTGTCGC
>DCQT01000087.1:0-2892 GCA_002323535.1 Bacteriovoracaceae bacterium UBA1511 | reverse complement strand
CTGACTTGCATTTTCTTCAACCCTGTCAACAGAGATGGCGATATTCCCTGAAACAACTTGATCAACGGTTTCATCAAAAGACAGCACGTCAGTATAATAGTCGTGGTTTAAAAACTTGATATTCAGGTCTTTAAGGTCTTCGTCATTAAAAAAAGCGTATACTATATCACCTAGTTTATATCCGTTAGAGTTGATGACACGCGAAACCCAATCGCTAACATGTTCTTTGTTAGGTAGCTCAAAATCAGTATTGTAGACAAAATCTATTGACATAATTCGGTGCAAATATAGTTTTTAAGGATGATATGTGTAAAAGCAATAATTTATATATTTGGCAGGTGAAAGATTTAAAATATTTGTTTGCCTATACGGTCCCTTTGTCAGCGTATCTGTCTTTTTCATCTACAGGCCTTTGGACGTACACTGCTGTTATATATGCTTTTGGCATAATCCCCGCTCTAGACGTTCTGTTTGGAACAAGCGATGAGAATCTTCAAGAAGATGAAGAAAACAAAAAGAAGGTTAATCCGGTTTTTGACTTAATGCTTTACATAAACCTTCCGATTGTTTTTGTTCTTTTATTTTATTTCTTTAATCAAATTGACAGCAACATTTACTCTACTTCGGAATTAATAGGCCTTTCGTTATCAGCTGGAATTTTGTTAGCAACAAATGCCATCAATGTTGCTCATGAATTATGTCATAGGAAAAATTATTTTGAAAAATTTATTGGAAAAATGCTATTAATGCCTTGCCTTTATATGCATTTTTACATAGAACATAATTTTGGCCATCATATAAAAGTGGCGACACCAGACGATGGTGCAACAGCAAAATACAACCAGAGTGTTTATAGTTTTTGGTTTACTTCAACAACAAAACAATATGTTGACGCGTGGAAAAAACAAATGGAGCTTTTAAAAATAAAAAAGCTTAGTTTCTTCTCAATTAAAAATGACATGTTTTGGTATCATATTATTCAGCCCGTTTATCTCTTAATTGTTTTTGCATTATTTTCAGCTAAAGCTTTTGTTTTTGCAATAATAGTTGGCATAATAGCGTTCCTTTTCTTAGAGTGCATTAACTACATTGAACACTATGGATTACTCCGAAACAAAAACGCATCAGGAAGATACGAGAGGGTACAGTCACACCACTCATGGAACTCGAATCATAATATTGGAAGAATTGTCCTTTATGAGCTGACAAGGCACAGTGATCATCATTTTAAATCTGCAAAAAAGTATCAGATTTTAAAATCATATGAAGAAAGCCCGCAACTTCCTTTTGGCTACCCAGCCTCAATACTCTTGAGCTTCGTGCCTCCCTTGTGGTTTAAAATAATGAATCCTTTGGTGCCTAGAAAAACTGAAGAAAAAAAGTAAGAATTAAGCTCAACAACGTATTTTTGCAATAATGTCTAGCAAAACAAGACTTAGGTTTGCTCCAAGCCCAACTGGACCTTTACATATTGGTGGTCTTAGAACCGCTTTGTTTAATTTTCTTTTAGCGAAAAAAATGAACGGGTCGTTGATTCTTAGGATTGAAGACACCGACCTTAAAAGAAAAGTTGAGGGAAGTCAAAGGTTTATAGAGGACTCTCTTGCGTGGGCAGGAATAGAGTGTGACGAATCGCCAAAGAATCCTGGAAAACATGGACCATATAATCAAAGCGAAAGAAAAGAAATTTACAGCAAGTATGTAAATGTGTTAATTGAAAAAGGGGCTGCATATTATGCTTTTGACACAAAAGAAAAATTAGACTTTCATAGAAAAAATCACGAAGAGAGGGGAAAAACCTTTATATATAATGCACACAACAGATTAAAGCTTATAAACTCACTAACTCTAAGTAAAGAAGAAACAAAAAAGCTTATAAAAGAGGGTGAATATGTCGTGAGATTTAAAACACCTGAAGACGAAATTATAACTTTTACAGACGCAATTAGAGGGGATATTTCTGTTTCTACAAGAGATATTGATGATAAAATATTGTTCAAGAGTGATGGGATGCCAACTTATCATCTTGCCAATGTTGTTGATGATCACTTAATGGAAATTTCACATGTTGTGCGTGGGGAAGAGTGGCTTCCGTCGTTAGCGCTACATGTTTTACTATACAAGGCTTTTGAGTGGGAAATGCCTGTTTTTGCTCACCTTCCATTGATATTAAAACCTAGCGGAAAGGGCAAGCTTTCAAAAAGAGATGGGGCTAAATTTGGTTTTCCTGTTTATCCGTTAAATTGGGAAGAAGACGGTGTTGTTTATAAAGGATTTAAGGAGGAGGGGTATTTGCCAGATGGCCTTAACAACTACATGGTTTTTCTTGGGTGGAACAATAATGAAGAGGATGAGATTTATAGCGCTAGTGACTTGATAGAAAAATTTGATTTGAGCGGAATAAACAAATCTGGCTCAAAATTTAATCTTGATAAATTAAACTGGATTAATTCTCAGCACATCCAAGCAAAAGACAACAACGAACTAGTCGATTATGTGTCTAATGATTTTAATATAGACAGTTTGTTGGCAGATAAAATTCTTACACTCATTAAACCCAGGCTGGAAAAGCTCTCTGGACTAAGAAAGGCTTTTTTATATCTGGTTGAAAACCCAAGTGTTGACAGCAGCCTGATTGTTAGATTTTCTAACGAAAAGAGCATAAAGCTGTTAGAAATTGCGACTGAATGCATTGGTAAAACTTCTTTAAACTCATCATCGGAAATTAAAGAGTTTTTGTTTGACGAAATGAAGTCTAGAGAATTAAAGGTTGGCAAAGTTATGCCCGTTTTAAGAGCTGGTCTTGTCGGCAAACTAGAAGGGCCTGATTTATTTGATTTAATGATTTTTTTAGAGAAAAATGCCGTGCTTTCTCGTCTTGAGACTTTTAAA
>DCQT01000031.1:5967-36124 GCA_002323535.1 Bacteriovoracaceae bacterium UBA1511 | reverse complement strand
CAATAAATAAGGTTGCTGGAGAAAGCTTAATTAACCTACTGTTTTTATGGCTCTTCTCTCTAGTTATTTTTGGCGCCAGTACAAAACTATTCAACCTTATCTTTAAAATTAATCTATCACGATCTATCGTGCAACACCACTTACCTACATCATTTCATTACATCGGATTTTTATCGTCTTGGGTCATTGTTATAACAACTGTAATTGATCATCCAATACTTAATTATCAGCGCTATATTCTAAAGACACTTATTGACCTCGTTTTAAACGTCATTATATTCCCTTTATTCTTCATTGGAGTTAATTACGTATTCTATATTAAAAAGCTCCAGAATATTAAGGAGAGAGAGGTAAAAGAGATCTCTAGCTTTGGTACATTTGAGGGAATTCTTCTGTTCATATCTGCACTTTTAACAGTAATGATTACCTCAAATATAAAATTTGGAACCTTTTACCCGACCCTGTAGAACATCTTAAAATGAGCTAATATATAGTTTTTTGGGGGTTATATGGATTTGGCCATTTTTCGAAAACTGGATGAAATTTTTCATAAACTAACAAGTATTGAAAAAAGAATGACTCGCCTCGAAGACAAAGTGGATGAGTCACTTTTAATTACAAGAAATCATCTTGTTCGAATAAAAAATAAACAGGAACTTTCAGACTCATCTGTATTACTGGGTTCTCCATATAATGACCTATCCCCCCAGCAATCATGGTCAATATTTAACAATCAAGAAGTAGATTTCATCATAATAGATGTTTCCGATCTTAATTATCCTAATAGAATTGAAGGTGCGAAGAGAATACCACTTGAGGAACTTAGTAGTAGATTGAGTGAACTTCCGGCCGGCTCATTTCCCGTTTTGGTCATTTCAGAAAGAGGGATTCGATCCATTAAGGCTTGTGAACTTTTGGTTAAAAAAGGGTATTTTAATACAAATAATATTTCAGGAGGCCATGAGTGTTGGCCAGGACATCCACAAAATCAAGCTCCAAAGCCTCCTGTAATTAGCGCTGCTTAATCTTCCAGCCTTCTTAAGGAAAGCTCAAGTTCCTCAGGAACAGCGATAACGTTTTGATTTTTGTCTTTTGTCTCAGCTTTGGATGAAACTCCATGATGCCAAAGTTCACTAGAGATAATCTTAACTTTATAGGCTCTTCTTTGATTTATTTCATCAGCATTAGTCACCTCTTGAGCGATACTGATTTTTGATATGAAAATTAAGCCTAAAATGACTAAATATTCGACAATTGAACCCTTTGAAAACATTTTGTACATGCAGAACCTCGACGTTAAATAAAAAGTATTTTCACTCAAAACGCTGCAAATAATAGGCCACTAAACTTAGAATAAGTTCCTTGAATTAGATATTGAAGTTGCTAAGCCACATGCTATCCCAAAGGTTAGTAAACTAGAACCACCATAACTCATCAGGGGCAAAGGAAGACCAACAATTGGTAAAAGACCCATAACCATCCCCATATTTATAAATGTATGCCAGAAATAAATGGACATCAAACCAACAGCACATATTGATTGGTATATTTTAGTCACAGACTGAGATAACCAAATAAGTCTGTAAAAAAGAGTTAGATACAAGAATATGAGAATCGAAGCACCAAGAAATCCGTGCTCTTCGTTGAATACACTAAAGACAAAATCCGTATGATTCTCGGGAAGATAATTCAACGAAGCCTGTGAAGACTTCATATAACCCTTTCCGAAAACCTTACCGCTTCCGATAGAGATTTTTGACTGAATTGCATTGTAGCCAGAACCTTGAGCATCAGCATCTGGATCAATAAATGTTAAGATTCTTTTTTTCTGGTACTCTTTCAGGCCAAATTTATACATGGCAGTACCACTTAAAACTGAAAGTATTGCAATAATAAAAATTGTCTTCCATTTTAACGAGCGATAAAAAGCAATCACTAAAAATATTAATAGAATTAATAAACCTGTTCCTAAGTCAGGCTCAACAATGATTAATAAGGCCGGTAATACTGCCATCAAGAATGGAAAAATTACTTCTTTAAATCCCATTTCCCTGTCAGGATTATTACGTGTAAACCATCTTGAAAGAGCAAGGACAACTGTAATTTTCATTAACTCAGAAGGTTGAAGCCGTATGGGACCGAGAACCAACCACCTTCTTGCCCCCATTCCTACATCTCCGAGGATCAAAACAAGTAATAATAAGAAAATATTAAAAAAGTAAAACCAATAAGAGTATCTATAGATAGTTTTGAGATCGATTAATGAGGTAACAAAGCCTGCAATTAGAGATACTCCGAAATAGGCTATTTGAGTTTTGTATAAGCCAGTGTGATTACTCAAAGTACTCGTATTGGTTACTGAGTATAAATTTAAAACGCCCATAATAAAAATCAGCGTACTTACTCCAAAAAATGAGAAATCATATCGTTTAAATAACTCTGGAAAAATTTTAATATTTGCTCTCATCAGTCAGTACTCACTAATGTTTTTTGTTTATAGTATTCATCGACAATCGCTTTTGCCACGGGAGCAGCTGCAGACGATCCATGGCAACCATGTTCAACAACTACTGAAATGGCAATCTCAGGATTTTCAGAAGGAGCATAGGCAGAGAAAATAGCATGATGTCTCGATTTATATTCACGGTCCTCACATTTCTTATAGATATCCTCAGCCGAAAAGCTTTTTACTTGAGATGTACCGGTCTTACCAGACATCGTAGAGTTTTTAGGTCTATACCAGTAAGCCGTTCCTCCTTTTTCATTAACAACTGAAAAAAGTCCCTCTTTTACAATTCTAAAAGTTTCCTTAGAAATGTTCATCTCTGATTTTATCTTTGGAGAAGATTTTTGATTAATTTCCCCAAAAACAGAAAAAACCTCTTTGATGAGATTAGGTTTTAATATTTTTCCCTCATTCGCTATCGCTGCGTAGGTCACCGCAAGTTGAACTGGGGTCATTAATACGTAAGACTGTCCAATAACACAACCAAGAGTTTCACCTCCCTGCCAAGGCCTTCCAAACCTTTTTTCTTTCCAGTCTGAGTCGGGCATTAAGCCCGTTGTTTCTCGCTTAAGATCTATCCCTGTTCTTGATCCTACTCCAAAAGCTCTTGCATAGTCGGCTAACTTATCGATGCTTAACTTCTTAGCAATCTGATAGAAAAATACGTCACAACTTTCTTTAAGTGCTTTAACCACGTCTGTTTTTCCATGCCCACTTTTTTTCCAACAATGAAAGGTTCTTCTTCCTAATTTTAGTTTTCCAGCGCAATCGTAAGTAGTTTTTTCATCAATAATTTTTTCCTCAAGCGCAGCAATTGCTGTAATTGCTTTAAAAGTTGACCCTGGCGCATAATGTTCCTGAATACTTCTATCCCTAAGGGGTCTATTCTCATTTTTAATAATGGAATTCCAATAATTAGTCGTTAACTGAGTACTAAACTTTGAGGGATCAAAGCTAGGTCTAGAGACCATCGCTAGTACATCTCCAGTTTTTACATCCATTGCTACCGCGCTTCCAACTTTTCCTTCTAAAGCTTTAAAGGCAGCTAGCTGGAGGTCCCTATCAAGAGTTAGTCGAAGATTATTTCCGGGCAGAACGGGGAGGTTTTTAATATCTTTATATAGGTTGTTGTCCTCAAGAACCCTTCGCATTCTACCTCTTGCATCAACCTCCAAAATTTCCTGGCCATCAATACCCCGTAAAATATTATCAAAAAACTCCTCGATACCCGATTGCCCTATGAAGTCTCCTAACTTGTAATTAAATTTATCTCTTCTTCTATACTTTGGTAGCTGAGCTTGAGATATTTCAGATATATAACCCAAGGTGTGCGCACCAACCTCGCTGTCGAGATAATCTCTTGAAATAAAAGTACTCACTCTCATTCCAGGAATTTTTTCAGCTTCTGTTTCCATAATAGCAACTTCTCTGGGAGATATATTTTTTTTAATCGTGATAGGTCGATAACGTGCTTGACCGCCATTTCGCTTAAGAACTTTATGAATTTCCTTCTCCGACATCCCAAGAATCGCACTCATTTTGGTAATAAGTTTTTTACGGTCCTTAACGAATTGAGGAATCATTATCGCATCAAACCTTGGCACGTTGTTTACAAGGAGTTTTGAGTTACGAGAAAAAATCATTCCTCTGGGAGAGGGAAGAACTTCTTTTCTGATCTTATTGTTAACAGAATACCTGTAAAAAACATCTCCCTTATAAACTTGTAAATAAAATAATCTCAAGCCTAAAATAAAGAAACAACATAAGACAATGAAGGCTATCCAACGGGCTCTCGAAGCATGCCCTTTAATAATTTCGTCTTCACCAAACATTAAATTCCAGCCTCTTCAATATCCTCACCCTGAATGGACCATATTTTTTTAAGTAATCCAAAAACGAAAGGAGATAAAGCGGAGATGAGCAGAGACTCTAGAATGAACAAAGTTAAACTCCCTCCAAGAAATTTAAAACTGCCAACTTTAATGGACATGAGGGATGAGTTAAAGATGAAGATAAGAATCTGAAATAGCTGTACAAAAACAAATGTCACAAAATAACTGTTTAGATGAATAAGGTTTCGTAAAAAAGAAATTATTATCGAAACAACTAATGTAGATAAAGCTCCAAGACTCCAGTGCTCCAAGGAGAAGACCCCATGTATAAGATAGAAATAAGCTATTAAAGGAGCTATCAAAATATTATTATAATAGAAAGCAAGGTACAGTACGATCACTGTAACAAAAGATATTCTAAAGTCGGTAAGACCAATTAAAGGAAAAAGAGTACTAACCAAAATCTCCGACATAATAAGAATTATGGTCGTTAAAAGTAGAGACAAAAAAAAGGATTTTGAGTTATGTTGCATAGTGTAGTTACTTCTTATCTAGTTGTTTAAGTTGGTTAACCTGCTGATTACTTAGCTTTCTCGAAAGAATTAACACATCTGTCAATTTATCAAAAATGACAGACGGCCTTATAGAGACCTCCTGACTTATGCCATGACTTTGCTTGTCTATTTTCCTTACATGGCCAATTGGAATCCCCTGAGGAAATATGTTTCCCAGTCCACTTGTTACAACAACGTCGTCTAAGGCGATAGGATCTCTTCGTAATAAATACTTCATTGAGCAAAAGTCTCCTAGAGTGCCCTCTATAATACCTAGCGAATTAGTTCTTTTAATCTGCCCATCAATCTTTGCCTTAGAATCAAGTATTGTCAGCACATCAGAAAAATTATCACTGGCGCGATAAATATATCCAACCAATCCATTCAGCGTAACTACCGGGGATTGTATTTGAACGCCATCATCTATGCCCTTGTTGAGCCTAATCATTCTATAGTCACTGGAGGCATCTCTGGATATTACTCTAGCTAAGATTGGGTTTGAGCTTCTAGATCCATATTTATCAATAATTAGGTTTTGCTTTTTTATCGCAGTTATTTCCTGCTCTAACGAGAAGTATTTACTTTTTAGAACGGAATAATCTTGCTGGAGCTCTGCCAAGTCCTCTTTTGCACTAATATTAGCGACATATTTATCAATCCCCTCTGAAATGGAATATCTTACATTTGAAAGACCTTTTTGAATTGGCGCCAGAGTGTCTATTAAAAACAAATCGAAGACAGACTCATCTCTTGTAAGGTGTTCTTCTCGCAGTGCAACAGAGATAAAGATAATGCTAAAAAAGACATTCACCACCAACTTTGAACGAGACTTTTTTTGATCGTAAGCTTCAGTTAGCATAAAAATAAACTATCCTTCTTCATCATCACACTTATAAGCTCTTATCTTTTGACTGATCCTGGCAACAAGGTGATAATTCTCTCATTAAACTCATGAAATTATAAAGGTTTTCGACTATGATTAACAAGTTTAGAGAGGCAAGTAGCCAAGTTTTTGTCACATTTTTTATTGGTTTAATAATTGTTGGTTTCGTCCTTACAGGCTACCAAGGAGTTCAAACTTCACCTGATACAGTAGCTAAAGTTGGAGACCAGAAAATCACCATCCAAGAATTTAGAAGAGAGTTTCAAAGAAAATACAATTCAATTCCTCTTACCTCAGAGCAAATCAAAAAGTTTGAGCTTAGAGAAAAACTAATAAACGAGCTTGTTGGCAGGAAGCTTCAACTTAAATACAGCGAACACCTCTCGATTGTTCCTTCTGAAGATGAAGTAATCTCTGAAATAAAGAAATTTCCTGTATTTCTATCAAAGGATAAGTTTGATATCAGAAAGTATAAAAACCTTTTAAAAGCAAATGGTTTAAGCCCTGAGAAGTTCGAAGAGCAAGTAGCCGATGGTATAAAAGCCCGAAAACTTGAAAGCTCTTTATCTTACTACCCAATAAGTTCAAGCTTAATTAGTGAGCTGCAAAAAATTCAAAACGACTCTAAACGCATCAAGATTATAAAGATACCTCAATCTACACTTCAAAAATTTGTGAGTGTCTCAAAGGCGGAAATTAAAACCTATCTTAAAGATGAGAAAAATAAAAAAAGAGTTGACGCTTTTTTTAATAATAACAAAGAAAGTAGATATGACACAAAAGAACAAGTTAAAGCTTCTCACATCTTGATAAGAGGGACTGATTCAAAATCTCTAGAAAAAGCAAAAGAAATCAAAAAGAAATTAACTACTGCAAATTTTTCAAAACTTGCAAATGAGCACTCAGAAGACCCTGGAAATCAAAAGAAAAAAGGTGGAGAGCTAGGCTGGTTCACAAGAGGAAGAATGGTTCCTGAATTTGAAAATTACAGCTTTTCAGCAAAAAAAGGAACAATTTCTGAGCCCATAAAAACTGACTATGGATATCATATCATTTACGTACAAAATAAAAAGCCAGCTATCGAAGCCAAGCTCACTGACTACCAAAGCGAGATTGCCAAGAGTTTCCTTCAAAAAGAGTCAAAAGAAAAAATAGACAAAATCTCTAACGAAGTAATTAAGGAAGTACGCTCATCAATCAAAAATGAGAAGAGCTTAAATAAGGTTCTAAAAAAATACGAGTTATCTCCTGGCACGAACAAAGAAATTAACATTCTAAGTGATTATGCCTCTACTAATTTATCTAATAGTGAAATCAAAAAAGTTCTAGAAAAAAAAGAAGGTGAGATTGAAACGTTAAGAGGGCCATTAGACACAAAAATTATTCTTGTAAGTAAACTAGACAATAAAAAAGCAGATGAAAAGTCTGGCGTTGATCTATCTGCAAAGTATGAAAAAAAGTTTTTAGAAAGTGAACTTAAAGCAAGAATGAAAACGCTTTTAAAAATTTACCCTGAAAAGATATACCTTAATCGACTTTAATTCATGGCCGACTGGGACTTTAAAAACTCAGACAATGTATTAGGATTATTTTTCGTGGATGATCAATGCATTGCCTGTGATGCTTGCGTAAACGAGGCTCCTGATTTTTTTAGGATGAACGACATCCATGGGCATGCATTTGTTCACAATCAGCCCACAAAAGATGAAGAAATCTCTTTGTGTGAATCAGCGATGGAGATTTGCCCCGTTGAGGCTATTGGAAAAAAAAGGGAGACCAACTAGGGTCTCCCTAAATTTTAAAATAGATTTAAACAAACTATCTCTTAATATTCAGTACCTCTTGAAGCATTTGATCCGCTGTCGTTAATGTCTTCGCATTAGCAGCAAAGTTTCTTTGCCCTGTCATCAAGTTAACAAACTCATTTGCCAAATCAACGTTAGATACTTCAATCGACTGAGAGAGTACTTCACCTCTTCCTCCTTCTCCTGGCTTTCCAACTGCAGCCTGTCCAGAAGTTTTCGACTCTTTAAACATGTTTTTACCCATTTTAAAAAGTCCTTCATTGTTCTCAAATTTAGCTACCGCAATTTGAGCGACATCCATGGCTTCACCATTATCATAAATGGCCGTTAAAATTCCATCATCATTGAATGACAAAGAACTTAAGGTCGCAGCAGCATATCCATCTTGAGTATGTCTTGCTGTCGTTGAAGCGGACCCAAAACTAGTTGATGCCTTAGAGCCATCTCCACCCTCTTTAAGAGTTTCACCAAAAGAAAATTTAATTTTTTGATCAGGCTGAGCACCGTCAGCAAAATTAAATGAGCTGCTATCTTCGACTTCCTCTTCAAGGATACCGTCTTTATTAAACTTTAATTTACCTGAAGCCATTTCATAAATTTTTCCGACTTCTCCGCCTTCTGCATCTTTGCCCTCAACAGTTGCATGATACTCCCAAGTACCATTTTCAACTTTGTTATAATACATAGTGATAAGTCTCGGTGTACCAACGCTGTCATGAACCGTCAGTGAAGTTGAATAATTCGATGTATTTTCTGCATCGTTAATATCAAATTGCTTAACTACAGCACGAACATCTAAGTTCATGTCAATCTCAACATCTGAAGTAGATTTTGCCGGAATTGTTCCTGGCTTTACTTGGATTGGGGAAAGCTTATTAACAATTTCACCCTTATCATTTGCCGCGAACCCTAAAATATTATTCCCATCGCCGTTAACAAGAACGCCATTTTTATCAAAATGAAAAGATCCATCTCTAGTAAAACCGCGTCCAAAAGCAGTTTCAACTGTAAAGAATCCACCACCATTTATTGCAAGATCTGTAATATTATCAGTTCTCGTTAAATCACCTTGGGTCATAATTGTTTTAATGTGCCCAAGCCTAACACCAGCACCCATTTGATCCGCACCAGAGACACCACTTAATGATGAGGCAAGTACATCTTGAAACTCTGCTCTTGAGGCTTTGAAACCATTAGTTCCTGAGTTAGCGATGTTATCACCCACAACACCCATACCACTACCAGCAGCACGTAAACCAGAAACACCAATGTTAAATGAACGTAAAATACTCATGAGTCCCTCCTAGACTTCTATCGTGCACAAATATGAAAATAACGACAGACTTTCAAAGAAGCTTCCGGAAAGGACCAGCTTCAGTGCACTTTTAATTTATAAAATAAGTTGAATCGATTTTAGTAAAAACGTTTTGTGACATATCGTTTTTATCGATTGCAGTAACAACTGTTTGCTTATCTACATCAACAATGTAGGCTGCTTTGTCAGTTACTACCAATGAGTCATGCCCTCCTTTTTCCTTTAATTTTCCAATCGCATCTTTTAATTTTAAAAATTCGTTTCCATCAAAACCAAGGTTTCTCTCCTCAAGTCTTTTTTTTGCGTGAGTTGATAGCTTAAGCTCATCCTGAGCTATTTCACTGTCCACTCTCTTTTCAAGGATATTTTTAAAATCATTAATATGCTCAGGCATTTTTTGATTATTTTTAGCATTAACATTCGAAGTCGCTTTGCCACTTCTATTTGTTAAAATGCTTTTTAAATCAGTTATGCCCATTTATTTTTCCTATATCTTTTTATTATCTGACGGGATTTCAAATTTTTCAACATCATGCAAAAAAATCTCTTTTCCAGAGTCAAGCTTTAGTAATGCCTTTCCTCCGTTGAACCTTACACCTTTTACAATACCATTTGATTTCGTTTCGCCTGAAAATGAATTCCCTTCTTGGTCCCAAGCAAACACCTTAAAAGTATATTGGCCAGGGTTTGCTAACTGCCCGTCCATTTTCTTTCCGTCCCACTCTATTTTATTTAAACCTTTACCACCATTATTCGATTCGATGTTGGCAAGGTTTTGTCCTTTTTTATCCATCACTCTTACAATAACTTTTGTTGCTTTTTGTGGAAGCTCAAAGCTAATTTCTTTTCGCCCAAGTTTTCCATCGTGCATAATTGTAGAACCATTCGTTGTAACCATTTTTCCAAGAAAGCTCGCTCCATAAAATTTTGACTCCACTGGTACATTCTCATTCATTGAGTCTAACTTGGTGTTCATATTCGCTAATTGTTCAAGTTGTGAAAATTGAGCTAAATCCGCTGCAAACTTTTTTTGATCAACTGGTTTTAATGGGTCTTGATTTTGAAGTTGAACAGTAAGAAGTTTTAAAAATTCATCCTTTCCCATCTTGTTATGTTTTTTTGAATCAACATACTTAATGCCATCTTGAATTTCTCTATTTCCTGCAAGTTGATTTAGTCTATCCGCAGTATTTTCATCTCTTCTCATTCCAATTTTTGAGAAGCTATTTCTTTGTGATGTGGTTGGCTCTCCAATTTCAGGCATTTAATTATGCTCCTAACCTTTCTTTATATGCTTCCCAAAGCTGTTCTCTTTTTTGTCGGCCTTGATTTTGTCCACTTTCTCCAAATTGACGTTGTTGTCTTGACGAATTTTGTCCTTCAGACTGGCCATTATTTCCAAAATCACTTTTTCCTAACTCATCAGTTAGACTTGATAGCTTAAATGAAGAAACATTAATGCCTTTTTCTCCAAGAGTTTTGAGAAGATTTCCCTCATTTAACTTAAAAAATTCGCTCGCCTCACCTGTTGTTGTTGTAAGTGAAAGATCGATATTTTTACCTGATCGAGCCTTAGAAACATCAATTTTAAATTGTCCTAAATCGTCATGCTTTACTGTGAGACTTATTTCACCAGCATTTTCCAGGCGATTCTTTTCAATGTAAGTAGTAACTTCATTAACTAAATCAACTGAGTTTTTAGGAGATATCTTTGATAAATCTAAAGCGTTAGCATCACTAACCTTCAATCCTAAAGACAATGGTGAAGCTGAGATATCTGAATTTTGAATATTACCTTTTCCGCCACCTTCGCTTACAAAAATATTATTCACAGATTCTTTATTCAGTTGGTTCGCATCATAGACTCGGTCTAATTTATTTAAATTCAATAAGCTTGGTTCACTATTTGAATTTTTAGTGAACGCATTCATCATTTTCGATTTATTTTTAAAGCTCCTAATTGGTTCAATATTGTCAGCTCCATTACTTTCAAGAACTTTTAAATTTGGAATTTCCCCCTTACTAAGGGATTTTTTATTTGTACCATTGATAATGTCATTAATTTCATACTTCAAATTTCTATCAGAAAAAGAACTAATTTTATGAGAACGAGAGAAAGAGCTATCGGCGACATGAGGTAAATTTAAATCCCTTCCCTTTCCAAAACTCATCTCCAACTTTTCATTTATTTTTGTAGAAGAATGATCAGTTTTCAAATCTTTCGCTAGTTGATCTATTTCAATCTGAACTTTTTCTAGAGGCTTATTAAATTCTTTAACTAGACTCTTTTGGTAATCAACACCAGTTTTTTCTGAGTTTTCTAATAGTGAGGTTAATAGCTCTTTCGACAAACCTTTTTGTTCAATACTTTCAGAGTTTAAACCTTCAATAAAATCATCAGAAACATTTTCTTCACCTTCACCAATTTTTATCCCTAGAAGTTTTAAAAGCTTTTGAGCAAATTCACCATCAATCTCACCGGCACTTTCCTTCCCAATTTCTCCAAAGCCCTTACTAAGCGCTCCTTCATAAAAATTAGTCTCCCCCGAACGATGAGGGCCAATTTTAGAAATACTAGGAATAAACAGATTTGCCATATTGTGTCATTGTTGCATATTTAGGTATTCTTTTTGAAGTCTGGCAGATATTTCCTTGTCCATTAGATTAAAAATCTTAGAAACTTTTGTCGGATCTAACTTTGAAATAATTTCGACTGTTAGGGTTGAATCTTGGACAGCAAGCATATCTGCAGCTGTTTGTGGCTTCATGCCACTTACTACTTGAACTAAATGGTCAATTCTATTTTCACGTTTTTTTTGGTTCTTATCGATACAACCAATAATTTTTCTTTGTCTTTTTGAAATCTCATCAACTTTTTTTAATACTTCTTTTTCCATTTTCGTTATTTCTAGTTTTCTGATCTCAACCTGTTGTGCTTCTATTTCGAGCTGTTTCTCTTTCGCAAGTAATGATTTCGAAAACTCAGAAATCTTTGCTGTTGAAATTTTTTTAAGAATTTTATTTAACCTTTCCTCAACGAGTGCATCTATTTTTTCATCAGTAATTTTTTCATTACCAGTACTTTCCCCTTGAGATAACACAGTCTCAGCATGAAAAATTAAAAATAAGAATATTAATACTTTCCTCAAGCTGACCCCCTACCTCTAAGGATAATTTGCATATCCTCAATATCTAAGTTCTCTTTTTTTTGTCTTTTAAATTTATATGATTTCTGCTTTCTTATTTTATCATTTTCTAAAATTTTAACCTTTGCCATAGATTCGTCTAGAAGCTTAAGAGTTTTTTCTCTCTCAGACTGCTTTACCTCCAGTTCCTCTGTAAGGTTTGCTATTTCCTTTTCACTAGCGCTTAAAAACTCTGGAAAGTATTTAATCATTCCAAGGTCCAAGTTCCCATTCTCTCCAGCCTGATTCAGATTTGACTGAAGATTTAATATTGATTGTTGAAGATTTAATATTTGTTGATTAATCTCTAAAATCTCTTTATTCAAAACACTTAATTGATTTTCTATTTTTTGTTTCTCAAACTCTCGAAGCTTAAGGACAGAGCTAAGTTTATATTTAAACGGCTTCATTTACGGGCTCCTCGTAACCCTCAGCCTTTCTAGCGATTTCAACCATATGATCAAAAATTTTATCCATTGGAAGACATTCATTAAATTCTAAATCTTGTTTTAAAAAATTATTAATGTCATCAATGACTTTTACTGCCTTATCAATTTTTGGGTTAGTTCCTGGCAGGTATGCTCCAACATTAATAAGCTCTTCTGCTTCTTTATATGATGCCATTAAATCACGTAAAAATGAGGACACAATTCGATGTTCCTTAGAAACGACCTTAGTCATAACCCTCGAAATAGAAGATAACACATCAATCGCAGGAAAATGATTTTTTGCTGCGAGGTCTCTACTTAACTGTATATGGCCATCACTTATTGCACGAACAGCGTCTGTTATTGGCTCATCCATATCACCACCCTCAACGAGTACCGAATATATTCCAGTAATCGAGCCTTTACCTTCTACATTACCAGCTCTCTCCATCAATTTAGGAAGCTTCGCAAATACACTTGGAGTATAACCTTTTTGCCCTGGAGGCTCTCCTGCACTCAGACTAATTTCTCTTTGCGCCATGGAGAATCTAGTAATCGAGTCCATCATAAACAATACGTCTTTATTTCTATCTCGAAAATACTCAGCGACAGTACAAGCAAAGTATGCTGAACGAAGCCTAATTAAGGCAGAAGTATCCGATGTCGCAACGATAACAATTGACCTCTTCAGGCCTTCTTCTCCAAGGTCATTCTCGATAAACTCTCTTACTTCTCGTCCTCGTTCTCCAATCAGGGCAATCACGTTAATATCGGCCGTTGTATTTTTTGCAATCATTCCCATTAAAACTGACTTACCAACACCTGAGCCTGCTAAAATTGCAAGTCTCTGACCCTTTCCGACGCTAGTAAAACCATCAATTGCATTTATACCAAGACTTAAGTTTTCTTTTACGGGAGGTCTCTTGAGTGGATTTATAGGAGATGAGAACAGTGATCTTTTTTCAAAGGGCCCTTTAACGGGGCCAAAGTCATCAAGAACCTCCCCTCTGTAGTTAATAACTCGACCTAATAGATTCTCAGAAACGGCCACTTTATCAGACCGAGGTAAAAGAGAAACTCTCGTAGAAGAGTTTATCCCCGCTAATTCCTCATAGGGCATGACAACGCAGGTATCTGCATTTAAAGAGACTACTTCTCCAATAGTTTTTTCACCAAGATCTGTTTCAAACTCTACTAAACTACCAATCGTTGCTTTTGAAAGATTCGTTTTATATACAAGCCCCTTGCTTTCAAGAATCTTCCCTTGCTCAAAAGTATTTGGAACACGATTGATTTTATTTTGAACGGATGTAAAGTCAAAATTATCAAACACTGTTGTCTTCCTGAAAATTATCAAATATTTCGTCAATAATTTTGAATTGAGAGCTCAAACCTAACTTCAAAAACTTATTTGAAGTTTCGATTTCCAATTCATCTACATCAACAGCAGAACTTTCTAGGAAACTCACGGTAGAACTGTCTTTATAGTGATCTTTTAGCTTCTGAATTTCGGCAGAATATACATCATTCATATTTGGATTGTAGTAGAGCACTGCCTTTTCTTTGCATTGTTCGCTATCAATAGTTTGAACGAGTAAATTTTTCAAATAGTCTGACTGAAGATTTTCTTTTTTTGTCACCCACTTAGTCACTGATCTTATTATATTTAAGAAATTTTCTTCTTGTAATTTTTGCACTTCTGAGAAGTAAGATTCAAAGCTTTTGATCATTTCGTCAAACTTCTCTAATCTTTTATTGATTAAATCTGTTTCTTTTTGCCAAACTTCTTTACTCGCTTTTTCTATTCCCTCTTTAAAAGCTGAATCGACCGTTTCTTTTTTTATAATCTTTATTTCTCGTTCAACGATATCATTTATTTTTTTCCGTTGTTCAGCTAGCTTATTTTCGAGAAGCCCTCTGTGCATTTCGACATTTTTATCAATTAAAAAGCTTTTTTCCTGACTATTCTTTCGTTCGAATTCTAAAACTTTAGGATTTACCTTCGACTTAATATTCTCAATATCCACGAGTGAAAATTCTTTATATTTTTTCCCTTTTCCTTCAGAACTATTATCTGCCGAAATTTCTGAGAATGAATAATTTTTTATAACACTACTCATTTAAATTCCTTGTCTTATACAAGAGCATCTCCCTCTTTTCCTCTTGAGATAAATGCCTTCCCTGAAGCCTCTAGATCCTTCGCTTTTTGAACAATTTCATTTTGCGCTTTTTCAACATCGGAAAGCTTTGTAGGCCCTAGAGAGTCTAGGTCTTCTTGTAATAGTTGTGCTGCTCTACCAGACATATTTTTAAATAATTTTGCCTTAATCTCCTCAGGAGCTGTCTTAAGGGCAATAACTAACTTACTCTGATCAACCTCTTTTAGTAGGTTTTGAATACCTTTATCATCAACAAAAACAAGGTCTTCAAAGACGAACATCAGTTTTCTAATCTCCTCTGCCAGCTCAGGGTCCTTATCCTCAACACGGTTCATAATATTTTTCTCATTAGACTTATCCATAAGATTTAACATATCAGCGATAGGCTCTACACCACCGATCTGATTTGTATCGATACTTCCAAGCGTTGAAAGTTCCGACTTTAGTACATCATCCAATTGAGAGATCAGTTCAGGTGAAACATAATCTAAATTCGCTATTCGAAGAACAATTTCACTTTGAAGATGCTCAGGAATTTTTCTAATAACCTCAACCTTCTTCTCTGGCTTTAAATGAGCAATTATAAGTGATATCGTTTGTGGATGCTCATTAATTAGAAAGTTTGCAAGAGTTCTTGTATCAACTAACTCTAAACTCTCTAGTGTATTACTAGCTCCTGTTTCTACTACTTGTCCTAGAAGTTGCTTAGCTCGGTCTTCTCCCAGAGTGTTGATTATAAAATCTCGACCTCTATTTTCAGAGAAAAGTAAATCGAGATCTTCATTCAACGAAGAATAAAACTCTTCGAGGCACTTTTTCACTAGCCAGATCGGTGCTTTCTTAACTGTCGCCATTGCATTGATCATTCGCTTTACATCATTATCTTTAAGATGCTGAAAAACGAGTTGCGCAGTTGATGAACCAAGAGAACTAAGAAGGATCGCTGCCCTTTCTTGCCCACTCATTAAGGAGTATTCAATATCTGGATCTAAATCTGAGGCAGCACGTGACACAAGTTTCTCCTAAGTTAAGCAATCTCTTTATTATTGTGATCAGAATGAATCATCTCATGAACAATTTGAGCTGCTTTTGATGGATTATCCTGAACAAGTTGTACTATTTTTTCTCTTAATAAATTACCTTCAATCTTTTCCGGATTAAGCTTCTCTTCAATTTGTGGAAGAGCCTCCTCGAGGCCTGGTAATTTTTGATTAACCTGAACTTTTTCTAATTCTTCTAGAGTTTTTGGAAGGAAGTCTTCAACTGATTCAACTGTATTATCTGTCACCCACTGGATGAATGGCCTAACAACAAAGAAGAAAAATAAACTTACTATTATTCCAATGGCCAAGTACTTAACGATATTACTAATAAGCTCTCTTATTTGTTGCTCTCTAAGCATCTTATCGACATCAGCTAAGTCCTCTTGCACGAACTCCATATTCTTTATAACAATATTATCACCTCTACGATTACTAAGCCCAATTGCTGAGGAAACAATCGCTGAGAAATTCTCCAAGTCAGCTTGGGACCACTCTTGATATACCATCACTGCTTCCTCGTTTTTATCAAGAACAGGACTTCCATTTTCTCCAATTTGAGGAACTCTCTTGCCGTCTATCATTACAGCGACTGAAATATTTTTTACACCGGCAGTAGGATTTTTAAACTTAGTCACCTTCGTGGGTACATTGTAATTTCTCGTTTTTAATTCCTTGTCTACATTATTTGTTGTTTCGGGGACTCCCGGTTGAGGCTGTTCTCCTGGTAGGTTCGATCTTGCCCCAGGTACTCCTTGAGGAGCAGGACGTCTTCCATTTAATTTTTGAGAATTTACAACTTCACTGAGCACTGCTGAATTCTCTTGATCATAACTAGTTTCAGTGCCAACCTGTTCTGTAAAATCAAGATTGACAGTAACCTTTGCAATTACCTTCCCTTCACCAACAACTTTAGTAAGTATGTCCTCAACCTTTTCTTCAAACTTTCTGCCCATTTGTTGTTCGAGAGCAACCCTATTAGCAGTGTAAGAGGTCATTTCGTCCCCAATATTTTCTGATAACTTCTTTCCTCTGTTATCAAGAATAACAACATCTTCAACTCTCATTCCTTCGACTGAGGAACTAACTAACTGAGAAACTCCTTTAACTTCTTCTTTTGTTAACTTAACTCCATTGCCTAACTCAAGAATGACTGATGCACTAGGGGGTTTTTGTTCTGAAACAAATGGACTTGATTCTGGTATAGACAAGTGAACTCTTGCCCGCTTAACACCCTTTATGTACATGATTGTTTTAACAAGCTCCCCTTCGAGCGCTCTCTGCTTATTAACTTTTTGAACAAAGCTCGTTGTGCCAAAACTTTGCTTATCAAAAACTTCGTATCCAACAGTTCCAGAAAAGTTGACTCCCATTGTTGCAACTTCCATTCGGAATCTATTTACCATTCCTTCTGGAATCTTAATAGTTTTACCATCCTCTGACGTTTGATATGGGATTTTTTTATCTTCAAGAAGTAGACTTAGTTGTTTTGCATCTTCTCTATTGAGATCAGAGTATAAAATCTTATAATCTGTTTTTGATGCCCAAATCACGAACCCACTCATTGCCCCCACTATAAGAACAATCAAAGTAATCAAACTAATCTTTTTTGAAGCAGTAAGCGCTGAAAAAAATTCAGAAAAGTTTTTTATAATTTTATCAATTACATCTTGCAAAGGATCCCCTTATTTAGACTTGCATTCTCATTATTTCTTTATAAGCATCAAGTAATTTTCCACGGATTTGATTCATTGTTTTAAATGCAATATCCGCTTTTTCCACAGCTAACATTGTTTCGTGAATATTTTTACTTTCCCCACTCGCAAGTTTTTGAATTGCTGAGTTTGCTTCATTTTGCATTTGGTTAACTTTACTTAAATTTTCAGCAAGTAACTCGGTAAATGATTTTGCCGGTTTTACATCACCAAGCTCTTCAAGATTTATATCAGAGAGACGTTTGCTCTTAGTTTGGGAGTCAATTTTTGAAGTCCATGACTTAGCATCTTGATTTTTAATTATGTTCATTACTGAAGAATTTGATTCAATTGCCATCTAAAGCTCCTTATCTTCCTATTTCTAAACCTTTTATTGCCATACTTTTTGTCGTGTTAAATGCATTAACATTTGCTTCGTAGTGCCTTGAAGCTGAAATCATATCTGCTGTTTCTTTCATCACATTGATATCTGGGTACGCTACATACCCTTGGTCATTTGCATCTGGATGATTTGGTTCATACTTTAAAATCGGAGGTCTATTGGAGCTAATCACTTCTTTTGCATGAACCTTTTGTCCATACTCTTCAAGTTCTCCCGCCAGGATATCACCAAAGCTCTCCTTTGCCGGCTCGGCGCCAAAAACAACTTCCTTGGGACGATATGCACCCCCCTCAGCGGTTCTTGTCGTTTGTGCATTTGCTATATTTGAAGAGATCGCGCCCATTCTAGTTCTCTGTGCTTTTAATGCCGAAGAGCTAATTTTTAATCCCGTTAAAAAATCCATCTATTACCTCTCTGAGCTTAAAATATATTTTTTTAAGCTAAGTTTTTTATTTAATAGTTGAATTGCAGCATCATAAAGAATTTTATTTTCGGCCATTAAGGCCATTTCTTTATCACGATCAACTGTGTTGCCGTTTGCAGTAACTTGTCCATTCGGATCTTCATAAATGTCGGGGGAGATATTCGAAATATCTCCTTGCCCAACATTAAAGTGTCTTTTATCGGTTGCTTTCAATGAACTTTGTCCATCAACATCTAGTGCTCTTGCAAGAGCCTCCTCGAAATCAATTCGTTTCGCTTTGTAGCCAGGAGTTTCGCTATTAGCGATATTAGAGGCGATAATTTCTTGACGCATCTGCCGAAAGTTTAAGGCAGTCGCAAGAGCATCGATTGTTTTATCGTTAAAGCTCATTAGGTTACCTCTACCTTAAATTAACGAAGTACGTGTTCCCGTCTGATCGGTACTCATTAATTTTGTTTCTAAGTGTTCTAATTGAAACACCGAGAATCTTGGCAGCTTGAGTTCTATTCTCTGACGTGTGAATCAATGCTTTTTTGATTAAAAGTTTCTCTGCATCTTTAAGGCTCATCAGTCGAATTCCCTCTGAATCATCATCACTCATCATAGCAGAAACACGTCTTTCACCTATAAGAACTTCATTTTCTGTCATTACATCGTTCTCTGCTTTTTCAATACTTGCCTCTACAACCGATCTTAATTCGCAAATATTATGAGTCCAATAATGAGATAAAATTTTCTGAATTCCTTCAGGTGAAAAACTTTTTTGCCCATTAGATAATTCACTCACAAATTTTTGTGCAAGCATTAGTAAGTCATCTTGTCTTTCACGAAGAGGGATTAGGTTAATTGAGTTTGATGAAATTACGTTATATAGACCTCTATAAAATCTACCTGCTCCCACTAGCTTTGATAGATTTTTTGTTGTAGTTGAAACAATTCTTAGATCAATATCATAATCGTCGAGCTCAAGGAAAATTCCATGGAGCCTTTTTTGAAATGTTTCTGCAAGTCCATCAACGTTGCATAGAACAACAGTGCCTCCGTTTGCACGTTCTAGGACTCCCTTGTTAAAAGATCCCGTCTCTTCATCTCTGTAGCCTAAAATTTTATTCTCGACCTCAACACTATCGCCCGAGCAATCTACAAACTCCAAAGGTCCCGACTCTCTATTTGAGTTCTGATGAATAAAACTAGCAAGAGTCCTTTTACCAACTCCAGCCTCACCTGAGATCAACACAGGTGCTTTAGTCACCGAGACATTTTTTGCTGTCGAAACAGCTTTTTGAACTTTGGGATCTTGCCCGAACAAACTTACATTCACAGTTTCCATTTGACCTCCTGTCATCAATCTCATTCCTTGAGAAGAAACTATATGGTTTTTTGTTTTATTTTAATGAGTGCTAATTCACTCTTTGCTAACTCCTTAAGATATTCTTTTGTATTTTTGTTATTAATAACTTTTTCAAGCTTTCTTTTTCCTTCCTCTTCATTACCTAATGAAAAATTCTTTTTGGCCGTAATAAAGTCAACCTTTGATCTCCACTCTCCACTAGGAAAAAAACGATCATATTTAGTAAGAAGTGAATCAAAATCCTTATCTGAGAACTTAGGTGATGAGTAGTATTCAATTAAATTAAGAAGAATATATTCAAGATTCCCTTCATCTTTATTTTTTATAAAATCATTTTCAAAAGAGGATAATAGTACATCTTTAGACTTTTTAAATTTTCCCGTCATCACTAAGGAAAAACAATAATTTTTAACAAATGCACTTAGCTGTTCTGGAGATAGTTTTTTATTTTGGTCCGAGACTATAAAACTTTCTGCTTTTTTAACGAATTCTTTATATTTTCTTTGTTTGAAAATCATCTTTAACGACAATTGATTTTTTAATTCTTTATTTTTTAAGGCACTTAAAACCTCGGAAGCCTTATTAAAGTTACTCTCTTTTAGTGCTAACTCAAACTTAACAATCTCCAAGGTATGTCTCAAACTTTTTATCACATTTTTTGTCACCCAGTTTGGATATATATCCTCATCAGTATCAATCATTCTTGCTGCTCTTAGAGACTCCGCTGACGATTTCTCCACCCCCAAGGACAGGTAGCTTGCAGACTCAATGTATGAATGACCAGCTCTTTTAGGGACAAAATAATTTTTTCTATCCTCAAGTAATGAATATGTAGCGATGACACTTGAATATGATTGCCTGTTAAATTCATCATTCATTTTGCCAAGAATTATTTCACTAAAGTCCCCATAAAATACCTTACGATCTCCCATTTTCAACGTTTCAATTGGGAGTTTTTGATAATAATTAAAAGCAAGATTATACTTCTTTGCGACAATAAAACTTCTCAGTCTAGTTAACCACAATAATTTTTTATGATTATTTGAAATACTAGTTTTTTCTAATTCTTTTGGTAACTCTAAGAAAGTTTCTGCATCAGAATATTCAATTTTTGAATTTGATCTTAAATAACTCACCCCTACATATCTAATAGCAGCTTCAAATCTATCATCAACATTCGTTGATCTATTCATTGAGTTTTTATATAACCTTTTAACTAGGGATATATCTCTACCCTCAAGCTCATACCCAAGAGCAATTCTTAGTCTTGCCTTAGATACCAATAAATCATCTGAGAACCTGGAAATATATTTATCAAATAATTTGTTTGATACTTTATAGTTCCCCTCTCGAAAATTTGCCTCTGCGAGATTAAAAAGGAGTGACTTTGGTAAATCTCCTACAACTTTAATATTTTTGTTTTCATTATCTTTTATTATTCGTTTTGATTGATTCTTTTCAAGAAGTGCATAAATTTTAAATTCATCAACTCTTAATTTCGGTAAAAACCTTTTTACATCCTTATCGGAAAGTAACTTTTCTATTTTTTTCAAGTCACCTTTTTTTGACAAACTGGCCAAAATGAATTCAATACTGTTCGCCAAAACTTCAGGATAATAATTCTCTCTGGCCAATACATAAAGATTGGTTGATATATCTAAGACTTTAGACGTATTGTTACTTTCAGAGTAATAAGCGAGTAGGTAACGGGTTACCGCAATATTAAATATATCGTTCTCAGAGGTCTCTGTAAAAAGCTCAAGCCTTGATATAATTTCTTTTGTCGGCGTCGTATTGCCGTTGATATACCGCTCTTTTATTAAAGAATTTAATTTTAAAAATTCATTAAAATCTTGGTTCTTTGACTTCGGGTATTTTTGATTAAAGAGATCGATTGACTTATACATCAATCCCCATTTCATTTTTTTAAATAAATTAAATGTTAATTGTAAGTGAGCTTCTTCATCGCTTTTTTCAACTTCTCTATCTTTTATATCTATTAATTGATCAGGTGTTTTTCTATGAAAGTTAAATCCTATATTTACTTCAGGACTATATGGCCTATTTGGCCAAATAAAAACAGATCCGTAACGATAATCTAAATCTTTTATAACTTTCTTTGAATTATTAACTTTTTTTCTTTTAGTTAGTTGTTTTTTAACTTTTTTCGAATCTAAACTTTTTGAACCAGCGGAAACTTTTGTATTTATAATATCTGTAACAACTTTTCGTTCAATTACCTTTTGTTTTCGAGAGCTCTTCCAAAAATCTAATATGAACTTTTTACCTTCTCCAGGTTTAGAGAAACTAAAAAACTCCCATTCCTTGTTTTTCAAAAACAAACTTAATTTGTTTTCATTAACCATAATTTCTTTGGATATTGGTAAATTCGATCTGTCTATATTGGGTAAATTAATTTTTGAAGAACTTTCACAATTAATGACTAAATCACCGGCCCTTACACAATTTATAACGCCTGGTTTATCAAGCTCAATTAAAAGTCTTTTTGAAATAACAGAAGAAAAGGAATCTCTTTGAAATAATAAGAGAGAAAGGAGAAATAAAAAAATAAACTTTTTATTTACCAAAATTAACTTCCTGTTTCGTTCCAAGTTACATCCTGTAACTCTTGCCTAAAATAATAACATTTAGGGAAATTTTTGTCAGGAAAAACCACGAGGGGGAAAAAATTATCCAAAAAAAAATTATTTATTCCATGAAAAACAGTAATTTAAGGACTGACTAAATAATTTTTATTTTGGAAAAAATTTCACTAATAAAGCCAATTATGCATCATTCGAGTGATATTTTCTCCTCCACCTTGATAAACGTAGAAAATATTAAATGACAAACAGATCAAAACAACCAAAAAGAAAAAGCCGGCCATCGCCTTAATTGACTTAAGCCAATAAACATATGCAAATTGTGCCGAAATTAACATTAGAGGTACTGCCCAAAACGGAATGTACCTCATAAAAAAAATAAATATATCCACGCTAGAGGCACATACCTTTTAACTTATCGACGAGCTCGAGAGATTCCCATGTAAACCCAGGTAAATCCCTTCCAAAGTGCCCATAGGCTGCGGTTGGACTATATATAGGACGAAGTAAATTTAGCCTCTCTGCAATAGAAGCAGGTCTCATATCAAACAATTCATTAACCGCTTGGTTTATTCTCATGTTGTCGACTTTCTCAGTTCCGAAGGTATCAACTAGGAAAGACACTGGCTCAGCAACGCCAATCGCGTAAGCAACCTGAACTAATGCTCTATCCGCTAAACCGGCAGCAACGATATGCTTAGCAACTTGTCTTGAAGCATATGCTGCGGAGCGATCTACTTTTGTGGGGTCTTTACCGCTGAAAGCTCCTCCCCCGTGTGCTCCATGACCGCCATATGTATCTACAATAATCTTGCGACCTGTTAAACCACAGTCACCCATCGGGCCACCGATGACGAACTTACCTGTGGGATTAATGAAAAATTTAGTTTTTTCATCAATAAGGCTTGATGGAACAACTTTATCTATTACCTCAGCTCTTACCCCTTCTTGAACGTCTTTCAGGGACATTTTCTCAGAATGCTGACTAGACACAACGATTGCATCGATTCTTTTTAATATACCATCTTCATATTGTGCAGAAACTTGAGTTTTTCCGTCGGCTCTCAATTCTGGCAAGACTCCATTTTTTCTAACTTCTGATAATTTCGAGCTTAGCTTATGAGACAAATCAATTGTTAGTGGCATAAATGAATCAGTCTCATTAATTGCATAGCCAAACATTAATCCCTGATCCCCTGCACCTTGCTCTGAAAAAGTCCCCTCTCCCTCATTTACACCTTGTGCAATATCGGGAGATTGCTTATCAAGTGAGACCATCACTGAGCATGTATTACAATCAAAGCCTTTTTCGCTATGATCATATCCAATATCTTTAATTTTTCTGCGAACTACTTCCTGAAGGTCAACCTGTGCTTTTGTAGTGACTTCACCAGCAAGGACCACAAGACCTGTCGTGATCATTGTTTCGCAGGCTACACGAGACTTAGGGTCTTGAGCTAAGAATGAGTCCAGCACGGCATCACTTATTTGATCTGCCATCTTATCAGGATGTCCTTCTGTAACTGATTCAGACGTGAAAATATAATCCTTAAGCATACTAGGCCTCTCTGTAGATATTCAACTTACGTAACTCTACACTTAGCGCCAAAAAGAGACAATAAACAGAACATTATTTTTCAATAAAATATTTAAAAAAGTTTGGATTTCGATAAGAGAAGTACTCACCAGTTTTATTGTGTTTTACGTACAAAAAACTTTCACCGGAGAAAACATCGAACAATTTATTGCTTGAGCTCGTGAAACTATATAGATATTTACTCTTACTTTCTGAGATATTCTTTCTCCGCTCCTCCTCAAGCTTAGGCCCAGGTTCCTCAGGTAAAGGAGTAAAGCTTTTCCACAGCTTAGACATATCAATGCGCCCTAGCATAGACTGCCTACTAAAATATCTTATTGGTATACTGGGTAAGTTAAAGTTCTTACCTTTCAAGTCCAGAGCTATATTTAAAGCAACTTCCCTAATCCCTTTGGCTTTTTTACTCATATCTGGGCAAAACACATGCCTCGTTCCAGGGATGAAGTAGTAAGTGAATGAAAATTCTCCTTTCTTAAAAAGGGTGTTTAACCATTTTTTCCCATTTGTGGAGACCCCTCTTTTATTGAGTTTTTCAATTAACTCTTTGGTGTTTCCAAGACTTGAGTAAAACCTAAGCTTTGATCTTTTATGAACGACTTTAAGCACTTCTTTTTTTTCAATATCTCCAGGGTCCGGTGTTCCTCCGACCTCATTTAAAATAATAGTCTCACTCACAAAAAGTCTCCTAAGCTCCTCTGATTGTTTAGACCAAAACTCGTAAGTATCTGCTTGCTTTGAGTATATGAAATTTTCAAGCCGAGACTTTGCACCGAGGTTATCTCGGATGAAGTCATCAACTTTTACGTCACGTCCATTGATTTTGACCTTTCCAGAAAGAAGTTGATTATAAAAAAGAATTTGATCTGAAATCTTATTCCCCCATCTCGACAACATTCTCTTTATAAGACTTGCATCATAGGACAGGTACTTCTCTAATCTCTCAAACAGCCAAACCAAATCATAACGAAGAGTCTCGGAGATAAAAAAGCTTTTATTTGCATTACTACTTAGACCCGATTTTAGAGTATTGATAAGGGTTCTTAGAGACTTATCAGTTCCTCTCCATCTTGGATGAGGTGCTCCGTCTTCATATATTTTTCTTTTAAAAAATAGATCCTGTGCCAAATTCTTACCAAGAGTATCCTTCCTAATTTTCAAAGAGTCGTACTTTCCTCTCATCTCGAGATGGTTCACAGGGTAACCAAACGTCTGCAGCATGAATAACCTATCAAAAAAAATATTTAGTCTTTCTTCAAATTTCATTACCTTAGTTTTTGATTTTTTCATTAAGCTACTTTGCTTAGTTTTTTCTTTTTCTAACCAATGCTCTTGCTTTAGCAAAACTATCTCATCAAGTCTTACTGAGAGTTCTTGTAATTCTGTTAAAAGTTCTTTTAGCACTGAGTTATTTATTTTGTTTGCAGCTTTAGTAATCCAAGATTTTTTTTGTCTTAAAAGTATAAGGTTTTTTTGAACAACAAAGGTATTTAACTTCCCATCGTTAATTGGAAGATAATTACCCGTTTTTCTTGTTAGTGATAAAAGATCAAAATATTTTCGAACTGTCCCTCTTGAGCACACCTCACTTCGAAACTTTGAATGTACTTTTTCATAAACCTTGAGGTCCTCGGCTAAAGAGTAAAAAGACATAAAAAGAAAAATCGAAATAAATGAAAACTTCATCCAAAAAGTTTCTCTTTAATACCGAGTAACTTACCGTTACTCATAAATATAACTATTCCACTTTCTGTATTTTCCAAAAAACAATCTAGTTCACTACTTCCCCCAGAGCTTGCAAATATCTCTTCTTTATTAAGCCTACTTACCACACCCTCAACATCAATGTTCTTTGCCCCCAATGCGGAAGTACTTCTTTGAGGCTCCACAATAAAGACTCGATCGGCTCTATTTAAAACTTCGCAAAATTCATTTTCAAAAACATCACTCCTGGCCGTGGATGAGGCTGGCTCAAAGACGACAGATAGTTCTTTATTTTGAAATTTTTTTCTAAATGATTCTAATGTCAAACCCATAGCTGTAGGGTGATGAGCGAAATCATCATAAAAAATGATTCCTTCTTTTTCTCCAAGGAACTCCTGTCTTCTTTTCACAAGCTTTATATTCAAGCATGCCTGTAAAACTTTACTTATATCGAAGTTCAATCGTTTAAGAATGATTATTGCAGCAGATAGATTAAGAACATTGTGCTCTCCAAATATATTTGTAAAAACCTCTTTTCCAAAAAGGTCGAAACAAACTTCGTCTCCCTCGCATCTAATTTCTTTCGGCCCATTGATTGATTTCTGCCCATAAGAAATTGCATTTTCGCCATCTACAAAATCAATTGAGTCAAAGCTATTATTAAAAACAATGTTCCCTGAGATACTCTGCACTAAGCCTTCAAAGACTCTCCTAATATCGTCTATTGATGAATATATATCTGCATGATCATATTCTAAGCTCGTTAAAATTAAGTGGTTTATGTAATAGTGAATGAATTTAGGAGTTTTTTCAAAGTAAGCCGTATCGTACTCATCAGACTCAATAACAAAATAATCACCATTGCCTAAACTTGATGAAGGGCGTCCATTTATTACTCCGCCCACAAGATAGCCAGGCCTCACCCCTAGTTTTTCTAAAATCTGAATGAGCATGTAAGTTGTTGTGGTCTTACCGTGCGTCCCAGAAACGCCTATTACAACTTTATCTTTTAAAACGTACTCCCCTATGATCTCGGGAAAACTACAAAATGGTACCCCTGATTCTTCAATTTTTCTTGCTTCTTGAGAACCTCTTGCTACAACATTACCAACAACTACAAGGTCGTATTCAGAAAAGTTAATATTTACGAACGGAATCTTTGGTATTCCAACCTCCTCAAGGTATGTTGACATTGGAGGAAAATAATCACGATCGGTACCAAATACCTCAAAGCCAACCTCTTTTAACAAGCAGGCTGCAGCCCCCATTCCTGTTCCACAAACTCGAAAGAAAAGCACTTTTTTAATTTTATCTCTTATTTTCTCAAGCTCTTCTTTGGAAATTCTATTGTTTAAATTCATTTAGCATCCTGTAATTTAAATGAGACTATAGGTCCCAATAAGCTTTTCCTACTAATCTTCTGACTTTATTGAGTTCGTTCTTTTTATACCAACCGTCTCGTGTAACATTAGAAAGTATACTTATTGCTTTACCTTTTTCAAGGTCAACCCAGACACTTGTGCCCGTGAATCCCAAATGCCCAAATGTTAAAGTACTACATCCATCTCCAGCTAAAGAACCTTCTTCAGAGGGGGTATCCCATCCAAGGTGAAACCTTTTTTTCTCATTGGCTATTTTAGATTGGATTAAAGTTTTTTTTAAATCTCCATTTTTAAAAACTCTTTTTATTGTTCTTAAAACGCCCTCTGTTGTCGCAAAGAGTCCTGCATGAGTGAGCTCCTCTTTAATGTTAAAAGCGTTGGGGTCGTGAACCTCACTAAAAATAGATCCACTCTTTCTGCAACCCGTTTTTAAAAACCGATTTAAATCCCTATTCTCCATCCAGTGGAAAATATCTTCATCCCAAATTTCACGACAAACAGAGTACAATTTTTGACCACTTATTTTCTCAAACAATAGCATTGCTCTAATCGCGCCATAATCAGAGTACAAAGTGCTCGACTTTTTTATATTGAATGATTCTACTTCCTGCTTCCATTTACTTTTAGAAAGTAGACCCCAAGAGGGAATGCCAGAAGTGTGCTCTAAGCAAAGTTTTAAATCATCATTTTTTAAAACCTCTGGATTTAACGAAGCAATAAAGCCATTTGTAAATAACTTCGTTACACTAGCAAGATCAAAAAAGTATTCAATAGAATCGTCAGCTAACTCGCCAAAAGAGTACCTTTTTAAGTCTCCACTATTTAAGTCCAGAGTTCCTACTTCAATTAAATCTACCCTCTGTAAAACTCCGGACTCTTCAATAATTTTTTTAAAAGAATTAATCATTACTCTTTATGGCCACTTGCGCTGCCGCTAATCTCGCTACAGGTACTCTGTAAGGGCTACAGCTGACATAATCTAAGCCTATCTTATGACAAAAATTTATTGATTTAGGGTCTCCACCATGCTCTCCACAGATACCAATGTGTATTTTTGGGTTTCCTATTCTTCCGTTAACCGTTGCATGCTCTACTAAAAACCCCACCCCTCGATAGTCTAATGAGACAAAGGGATCCTCTTTTAAAATATCCATCTCTACATATGCGGGTAAAAACTTTCCACTATCATCCCGTGATAAACCAAAAGTTGTTTGTGTAAGATCATTTGTTCCAAAACTAAAAAAGTCTGCTTCCTTAGCAACTTCATCAGCTATAATTGCAGCTCTAGGAAGCTCTATCATTGTTCCTATTTTAAAATTAACATTTGATGGAAGGTCTCCCTTTGAATCTATAATTTCTAGAGCTAGCTCTTTTATTAATCTAAACTCTTCAACAGTAGAAATTAGCGGGATCATTATCTCACTTTCCACTGATGTACCTTTCTCTCCAATTTCTAAACCAGCTTCAACAATTGCTCTAATTTGAATTTCATATATCTCAGGGTATGAAATTCCTAGGCGACACCCCCTATGTCCAAGCATCGGGTTAAATTCATGTAGACTCGAAACTCTCGTTTTAATCTCCGACAGGGTAACCCCCATAAGCTCTGCTAGTTTTTTAAGATCACTTTCTTCCGACGGTAAAAACTCGTGCAAAGGCGGATCAAGAAGCCTTATATTACATGGCTTCCCATCGAGCGCTTTAAATAACTCCGCAAAATCCATTTTTTGAAATGGAAGAATTTTCTCCAGAGACGCCTTACGCTCATCTGTGGTTTTTGAAAATATCATTTCTCGGACAGCCTGAATTCTTTCTGGCTCAAAAAACATATGCTCAGTTCTACAGAGGCCAATTCCTTCGGCACCAAACTTAAGAGCTGTTTTTGTGTCTTTAGGAGTATCAGCATTTGTTCTAACTCTTAAAACTCTATACTTATCAACAATTTCCATGAAAGATAAAAAATCATCGTCAAAGCTCGATTCTATTGTTGGCACCTCTCCAACAAAAATTCTGCCTGTTGAACCTTCTATAGTGATTTTTTCTTCCTTCGAAATTTCATGGCCATTAATAATGATTAAATTTTCATCTTCTTTAATTACTAAGGCTGAACAACCTGCAACACATGTTTTCCCCATTCCTCTAGCAACAACTGCAGCATGAGAGGTCATCCCTCCTCTCGCAGTTAAAATGCCTTTTGCAGCGACCATCCCTGAAATATCCTCTGGCGAAGTTTCCTGTCGCACAAGAATGCAGTCAATATTTTGCTCTTTTAATTCTACTGCTTCATCGGCGGAAAGAGCTATTACTCCGCTTACTGCCCCCGGTGAGGCGGGCAAGCCCTTTGCCGTTTCATGGTCTGCATATTTCGGGTCTAAGCTTGGGTGCAATAAAGCTTCAACTTGCTCTGGGGATACTCTCAAGATAGCTTCTTGCTCGGAGATAGCACCTGATTCCAGCATTGACATTGCGACTTTTAATGCTGCCTTTGCCGTTCTTTTTGCTGACCTTGTTTGAAGAAAGTATAGTTTACCTCTCTCAATAGTAAACTCAATATCCTGCATATCTCTATAATGTTTTTCCAAAAGATCACAGATATTTTGAAGCTCTTTATAAGCAGGAGCCATTTGTTCTTCTAGGGTTTCCCCATTTTCATTTATCTCATTAAGGGAGAACTTATTTAATGGTGCGGGAGTTCTAATTCCTGCGACTACATCTTCCCCTTGAGCATTTATTAGGTATTCACCAAATACTCCTGCCTCCCCTGTAGATGGGTTTCGAGTGAAACAAACGCCTGTTGCACAATCTGAACCAAGGTTTCCGTAGACCATACTCTGCACATTAACCGCTGTCCCAAGGTCATCGGGTATATTATTAATTTCTCTGTATTTTATTGCCCTTGGGTTATCCCAAGAGTTAAATACAGCGTTAATCGCTCTCCATAATTGCTCTTTAGGGTCAGTAGGAAACTTAATTCCAGTTTCCTCTAAAACGGTACGCTTAAAACTTTGACACAGGCTTCTTAGATCATCCCCCCCAATATCATAATCTTCTTTTATACCTAAATCTTCTTTCAAGTCCTCAAGCTGAATTTCCAAAAGAGATGTATTCATATCAAGAACAACATTTGCGTACATTTGAATAAAACGACGATAAGAGTCCCAAGCAAAACGTTCATCACCTGATTGTTTTGCTAACGCCTCGACAACATCCTCATTGAGCCCAAGGTTTAAAACAGTATCCATCATACCTGGCATTGAAGCCCTACTTCCTGATCTAACAGAAACCAATAAAGGAT
>DCQT01000031.1:0-5703 GCA_002323535.1 Bacteriovoracaceae bacterium UBA1511 | reverse complement strand
ATCCATCATACCTGGCATTGATACAGGTGCACCAGATCTAACGGAAACAAGCAAAGGAGAATCTACTTTACCAAAGCCTTTTCCTGTTACCTCTTGAAGCTTACTCAGATGCTCCTGAACTTCTAATTTTACGCTTTCTGGTAATTTCTTTTCTTTTTGGTACTCCAAGCAAGCCGCTGTAGAAATTGTGAAGCCCGGAGGAACACTCAGACCCATCAATGCCATCTCTGCAAGATTAGCCCCCTTTCCCCCTAAGATATCTTTTTTAGATTTGTCACCCTCGGTATTTTCCTTACTAAAAAAGTAAACCCACTTTTTTGACACCATTTTCCTCTCCTTGGAAAATTAAGCAATAGATTATTTAGAGTACTCTAGAGTCGCTCAATCAGAAAGGATTTTACCTTATCAAGACTTACTCTGTCTTGTTTCATTGTATCTCTGTCTCTGATCGTGACGGCGTTATCTTCGAGAGTATCAAAATCCACCGTAATACAAAACGGTGTTCCAATTTCGTCTTGACGTCTATACCTTTTTCCAATTGAACCTGATACATCATAGTCACAGTGAAAGTGATGCTGAAGATCGTTGAAAAGAGCATTTGCCTTCTCCTCAAGAGCTGGCTTTTTCATCAAAGGGAGTACGGCAGCTTTCATTGGAGCTATGTGTGGCTTAAACTTCATTACCACGCGTTCGTTCTCTTTATCTCCAGCGTTCTCTCTTTGGTAAGCATCACACATTAGAGCAAGAATCGTTCGGTCTAACCCTACAGAAGTTTCTATGACGTAAGGTGTATATTTTTTGTTACCATCCTGCTGATCTACATACTTTATATTTTTCCCTGAGAGTTTTTCATGCTGAGATAAATCAAAGTCAGTTCTTGAATGAATCCCTTCCATTTCTCCCCAACCCATCGGAAACTTGTACTCAATATCAGTCGCCGCATCAGCATAGTGAGCAAGATTATCTGGCCCATGTGGTTCCCACTTTAAGTTTTCTGACCTTAAACCATTTTTAAGATGCCAGTTAAGCCTCGCCTCTTTCCATTCCTCCATAGCCTCCATTTGAGTTCCTGGTTTTACAAAATATTGCATCTCCATTTGCTCAAACTCTCTTTGGCGAAAGATAAAGTTTCCAGGCGTGATTTCATTTCTAAACGCTTTACCGATTTGAGCGATACCGAAAGGAAGCTTCTTTCTTGTTGTCTCTACAACGTTGTTAAAGTTTACAAAGATACCTTGAGCTGTTTCGGGTCGAAGGTAAGCAACAGAAGAAGTATCTTCTACTGGACCAATTCTGGTATTAAACATTAGGTTAAAATCCCTCGGCTCTGTGAATGAATCAGCCGTCCCGCAGCTTGGGCAAGCTTTGTTTAGATCAATTTGGTCTGCTCTAAACCTAGCTTTACACTGCTTACAGTCAACAAGTGGGTCAATAAATCCGTCTACGTGGCCACTGGCTTTCCAAACACTTGGATGCATAATAATAGAAGCATCAACACCAACAATATTCTTTCGAAGAGTCATCTCCTTCCACCAGGTATTTTTCACATTCATCTTTAATTCAACGCCCAACGGCCCATAATCCCAAAATCCACCCATTCCGCCGTAGACCTCTGAACTTTGAAATAGAAATCCACGTCTTTTGCAGAGACTAACAAGATCTGCCATTGAATTTAGATTTTCTGATGTCATGAAAAATTCCTTTAAAAATTTACGGATGTTTTAGCTTTTTTTACTTAGCTCATAAAGAGTAAAATACTGTCCTTTTTGACTTATTAACTCCTCATGAGTTCCCGACTCAACAATACTGCCTTGATCGAAGACAAAAATATTATCAAAGTCTTGAATTGTGCTCAAACGATGCGCCACAGCAATTACTGTTTTACTCTCCCCAACATTGTCCAACGCACTTTGAACTACTTTCTCAGAGCGATTATCTAATGCTGAAGTAGCTTCATCTAAAAGTAAAATTTCAGAATCAAAAAGATAGGCTCTTGCTATTGTCAGCCTTTGTCTTTGCCCACCCGACAACTTGGACCCTCTGTCTCCAATCTTAGTCATCACTCCATCAGGAAGATCTTTAATAAATTCATGCGAATTAGATATTTGAAGAGCTTGATCTATTTTTTTATCAGAAATTTTTCTTCCGAGTGTTAAGTTCTCATAAATAGTGTCATTGAATAGAAAGACGTCTTGTGAAACTAATGAAAAAAGAGATCTAAGACTTGATAACTTAATATCATTAGTGCATTTGCCGTCTACCAATATACTATTTTCTTTAATGGGGAAAAGGCCTAGCAGCAAATTAATAATCGTCGATTTTCCTGAGCCTGAGAGTCCAACCAAAGCAACCTTTGAGCCCTTTTTCACAGTCATCGAGACATTCTTTAAAACTTTTTGCTCATCATTATAAGAAAAGTTTAATTTATTAATTTTTATTTCACTCCTAAATCCATTTGCAAGGAAGCTACCAGGATCTTTTTCGTCCTCTTCATCTAAAAAAGAAAAAACTCTGTCCCCCGCGGCAACAGCTTGAGAAAACTTTATATAAGCGGAGGAATACTTTTTTATAGGTTCAATCAATAAGGCAATTGCAGTAATGAAACTTACAAAGTCACCTGCCGTCATTGAGCTACTTTGAATTCTGTAATGAGCAAAAATTATTATACCAATAAAAGCAGACCCGGTAATAAACTCTGTTACAGGGTGAGTAAACTCCTCAACTCTTGTTGATTTCATTTGCCAATAAAAAAAGTCATCCTGCTTTTTTTCAAATCTTTTTAATGAATAATCCTCAAGTGAAAATGCTTTTGTCAGTTTTTGGGATGCAACTCCCTCCGAAACAATGTGAGTTAACTCTCCTGTTTTTGCCTGTACCTCTACTTGGCGTGATTTTATCATTTTTCCAGATTTTTTAATTGCCCAGTTAAAAAATGGTATCGCAGCAACCATAACAAAGGTTAATTGCCAATCACGATAAAGGGCCAACCCGAATAAACATATTGCGGTGAATGGCTCTCTAATGAGATCTGCCAAACTTTTAAAGCCCTCTGAAAAATTATAAGTATCTATCATTACTTTAGAAATAATATTTCCCTCTTTATCTCCAGTAACTTTTGAAATAGGAAGCTTCGAAATTTTGAAGTACATCTCTTTTCTGAGCTTACACATAACGGTGAAAATAGATAGTCGTATCCAGTAATAGTGGTAATATCTTGCAGGAAAGTTAACTAATATAAGGCCTAGGAGAACCAAACATGTCTTCAAGACTCCTTCGAAGCCACTTTCAGGACTTAGTCCTTGATCAAAAATTGGCTTTACTATGTAAGCTTGCAAAGACTTAAGCCCCGCAAGAACGACTCCAAAAAATATGGAACCAATTATCTGTAATTTCATCTCCTTAAAATAAGGCGAAACTTTTTTAATGTACCTAGAAACGAGCATTTTTAACCCACTCAGCTTGTGCCATAAATGCTTGCATCGCAAACTCAACTCTCAAAATTGATTCACTAATAGCGACCTCAGTTATTTCTTTGTCCTTAAAATATTGTAACTCACTTTCATGCCACCCTCGCTCTCCACCAATAAAAACTATTAAATTTTTATCCATCGAAGTCTTCGGACTAAGATAATTTTCACCCGGCCCATGCAAAAATAATTTCTGCTCAAAAGGTTCTAAACAAATCTCTTGTAAAGACTTAGTAATTAAAACCTCTGGCAAGTTAATATACTTCTCTGTTTGTGAGAGACCTTTGAGAGTATACTTTTTTATATTTCCAGGTTTAAAAACCTTTGAATCAAGATAGCTAGACTCACTTAGGTATGATTTGAAAAATATGAAATTCTTTACCCCTAAAGTTGTTCCATGCTCCAAAATTCTCTTTGCCATTAAAGGCCGGCAAGCTCCAACGGCGAGAGTAACATTTCTGGAGTCATGAATTTCTTTTAGTCTTTCAAGCTTAAGTATTACCTCTGAGCTAGCCATTTTTCTAATAGATGCCTCTCCTACTCCATGACCTAGCATTTTTACCTTGATCGAATCGCCCTCTTTTTTCCCCAGAACCTCATCGAGGTGAGTCAGAACATAGGGGTCAGAGAGGGACATCTCTCCCTCTGGGTTTTGCTTTTTTTGTTCTATGCATAGGAAATTCATTGCAGTGTATTATCAAAGATTATTGAGAATAAAAATACGTATAATTTTCAATAAATAGCTCTTTTCACCACTCCTCATTTCAGCAGCTTACGCTCCCCCTCAGGGACATGGCACCTGCAGGTATTAGGAAATGAGAAAAAAAACTTACCTCACTACTGACATTGATATGGCGAAGGTCTTTTTAGAATCCTTTCTGCAAGGAAATACGAAGTTTAATGAGACCCTCTCAGATGGAACATCCCTGTACGAAAGTGCAACTCTATTAGTAATTATATTTCCAGAAAATCTACTCAATAAAGACAACTTTGCAAAAGAAAGCTTACTCAAAGCATTAAACCAGGAAGAAAAAATCTCATTACTTATAACTATGCTACCTCTGGTTTTTGAAAAACTTCTTAGTGGTACCATTTTCAAATTAACCAGAGGCAATGCTCCTCGAACTAAAATCATCCCCGTTCCAGTCAATCAAGTAGATTTTTTTATAACTTATGAGCGATGGATAAACCTTGATGAGTACTTATTTGATAAAACAATAGGAATAGATTCGGAACAAACTATTTGTATCGAGAATAAATCAAGTAACATAGGAACGATTTCCTCTGTGAGCCTAATTATCTGCAAATATAATTTAACGCTGATGGGCATTATATTAAATCTCAAAAATTATGAGTTTAATAAGATTACTTGCTGTCACATCATTTTCATGAAATACCATTTAATGAGGGTATTTTTACCTAAAGGGAGCGACTCTAGTGGAAGGTATTCTTATACGAAAAAATTTGTATCAAGACCGTCACATCATCGGAAACCTGTTATTGAGAAATGGAAAAACTATTTCAGTGATCTTTTATGGAGCACAACCAGGCTCATCCAGCAAAAAGTCAAAAATACTGGATATAGGGTGTCTCTACCAAATAACCTCTCAACCTGGAAAAAAATATTCAACAATGATGCAGACCAGGGAGTGGATCGCGAAATGGTCTCACCAATCAATTAGATTAGACTTTAAAAAATACTCTGTTTTGTGCTTTGGTTTAGAGTTAATAAGCAAAATCTGCATTGAGGAGGAGGCTTCTTACGCGGAAAAAGGCATTTTTACGGATGAGTTCAAAGGAAGCTATAAGGTTATTAGTAACTTTTTGTTTGAGCTTGAAAAAAATGATTTCACAAAAGAGGATACGACAAAATTTCTAATCTATTTCCTTGGAAAACTATTCATTGAGTTAGGGATATTTCCTGACCTGTCATCATGTCAAATAACAGGGGAAAATCTTAATGGTATTTCAAATATATCACTCCGAGCAGATCTAGGGGGCTTTGTTTTAAACAGTGAACTTGAGGACTCTTCACTGCAAAAGGATTCACACTTTTCACTTCGTCAGTTTTTAGATTTATGTACATCAACGAAGTGGAACGAAAAGAAATGGAGCTCAATTAAACTAGCTCCCAAAAGCTTTTTCCACGACCTCTTGGACTACCTTAGTTTCCAATTAAACATTAACCTCAAAACAAATTTAAAGTCCTACGGAAGCTTAGTGCTCTAAGAAAGAT
>DCQT01000060.1:3131-19604 GCA_002323535.1 Bacteriovoracaceae bacterium UBA1511 | reverse complement strand
TACTCCATTGTTCTCATTTTTGTTGCTGTTTTTAGAGAACTTTTTGGAAGTGGGACTTTGCTTGGAATGACAATACTTCCACTGACCAAAGATGGTGGTTGGTATCAACCAAACGGGATGATGTTACTTTCACCATCAGCATTTTTTCTGATAGGTATATTTATTTGGATTTTAAGAACTGTATTCAAAGACCAAGTAGAGGCGGAGTAGGATATGTTTGAGCATTACTTAAGTTTGTTTTTAAAAGCTGTTTTTGTAGAAAATTTAGCCTTAGCATTTTTTCTTGGAATGTGTACTTTTCTTGCCGTATCAAAAAAAGTCTCTACATCTCTAGGTCTTGGTGTAGCAGTTGTTGTTGTTCAATCAATTACAATCCCAGTTAATAATTTATTATACCAATACGTGCTTAAAGATAACGCACTCACATGGGCAGGAATAGAGGGAGTCGATTTATCATTTTTAGGATTAATCACTTATATAGGTGTTATTGCAGCGATGGTTCAGATATTAGAGATGACTCTTGATCGATTCTTTCCTGCATTATACTCCGCCCTTGGAATCTTTCTTCCACTAATTACAGTAAACTGCGCAATTCTGGGTGGTTCACTTTTCATGGTGGAAAGAGATTACAACTTTACTGAGTCGATCGTTTTTGGTTTTGGTTCAGGGCTTGGCTGGGCATTAGCAATTGCAGCACTTGCTGGAATTAGAGAGAAAATGAAATACAGTGATGTTCCTGAGGGCTTAAGAGGTCTAGGAATTACTTTTATAACTGTCGGTTTAATGGCCCTTGGGTTCTTGTCTTTTTCAGGTATTCAACTTTAGGGTAAAAAGGATTCAATATGAATGAAATTACATTAGGCGTTTTTATGTTCACTGTGATTGTCCTTATCTTGGTTGGGATAATCCTTTTTGCAAAGTCGAAGCTAATTCCTAGTGGAAATGTGACGATTAAAATTAATGGTGAAAAAGAAATTCAGGCACCTGTTGGTGGAAAACTTTTAAATGCCCTATCAGATAATAAATTATTTGTCTCTTCTGCTTGCGGAGGAGGGGGAACATGTGCCCAATGTAAGGTTAGAGTTTTTAGCGGTGGTGGAGACATTCTTCCGACAGAGTTAAGTCATATTACCAAAAAAGAAGCCAGAGAAGGTGAGCGACTTTCATGTCAAGTTTCGGTAAAGCAAAATATGGATATAGAGGTAGAGGACTCCGTTTTTGGTGCGAAAAAGTGGACCGCGAAGGTTAAGTCAAATGACAACGTTGCGACATTTATTAAGGAACTTGTTCTAGAGTTACCTGAAGGGGAGAGTGTACCTTTTAAAGCGGGTGGATATATACAAATTGAAAGACCTGCAGGCTCGGTGGACTACAAGGATTTTTCTGTTGGTGAGGAGTACAAAAAAGACTGGGATCACTTCAACCTGTGGCAATATAAATCTACTACCACTGAAGATACGATTAGAGCTTACTCGATGGCCAATTATCCGGAAGAGCGTGGAGTTATCATGCTTAACGTCAGAATAGCTTCACCTCCGCCAAGGCTCCCTAATGTAGAGCCTGGAAAAATGTCCAGTTGGATTTTTAATTTAAAGCCGGGTGAGGAAGTAACTATCTCAGGGCCTTTTGGAGAATTTTACGCCAGAGAAACTAAAAAAGAGATGGTTTTTGTTGGTGGGGGAGCTGGCATGGCGCCAATGAGATCTCACATCTTTGATCAGTTCAAAAGAATTGGAACTGATAGAAAAGTTACTTTTTGGTATGGTGCTAGGTCTAAAAAAGAGATGTTTTATGTTGATGACTTTGACATGATTCAAAGAGAAAATGAAAACTTCACATGGCATTGTGCACTCTCAGAACCTCAACCTGAGGATAATTGGGAAGGTTATACAGGCTTTATTCATCAAGTACTGCTTGATAATTATCTCAAAGATCACCCAGCTCCAGAAGATTGTGAGTACTACCTTTGTGGGCCCCCAATAATGAACAAATGTGTAATTGATATGCTTCTTGAACTTGGTGTTGAGAGAGAAGATATCATGCTAGATGATTTTGGTGGATGATCAATAAGTTACTAGCACTTAGCTTACTTAGTTTTTTTCTTTCGTGCTCCGAAAGGACAAGCAAGCAGTTCGTTGAGATAAATGGTAAAACCATGGGAACCACTTACAATGTGAAGTTCTCTCCGGTGAAGAAATACCCAGCAGAGAAAATCTCTAAAAATATTGAAGAGCTTTTAATCGATTTTAATTTAATTTGCTCAACATATATCTCTGATTCTGAAATCTCCCTGATTAATCAACGTGGGATGTTCACTGGCAAAATTTCTTCAGAGTTTAAAAATTTATATCTATCCGGAGTTCGTCTTAATAAAGAAACTCAACAGGAGTTTGACCCATCTATTGGCCCTCTTGTTAACTTATGGGGCTTTGGACCGATAAAAACGACTAATTCCCCATCATCTAGAGATGTTGAAGAGGCAAAAAAGAATTCAGGTCTCCGACACTTTTTATTTGACGGAAAATTATTTTACAAAAAAAAACCAGAGGCTTATCTGGATTTCTCTGCTTTTGCTAAGGGCAGAGGGGTTGATATTGTATACGACTACCTGAGGGGGATCGGTGCCAAGGAGGTATTTGTAGAAATTGGGGGAGAGGTAAGAGTTTTTGGAGATCAAAAAACGTGGAGACTAGGAGTAGAGTCCCCAGTAGACCAAAGTAAAAGGAGTGCAATTGAAGTTATTCCTTTAAAAAGTGGTAGTCTTGCCACTAGTGGTGATTATCGCAATTTTTTCAAGGATAGTAAGGGTAATAAAAGGTCTCACGGCATCCGCTTACGCTCAGGAAAACCGAAAGAAAACCTCACTGCCAGCGTTACAGTTTTTAGTAAAGAGAACTGCATGACAGCTGATGCATGGGCCACAGCTTTAATGGTTTCAAACTTCAAAAAAGCGGTGAAAATGGCCGAGTCACAAGGGGTCGCAGCCTATTTTATTTACAAAGAGAATGTAAATGATGAGAGGTATGTGGTACTCAGGACAAGCGCTTGGAAAGCACTTTTTCAAAAGGCAACTGATAAATGAATTTAAATACTCTTTTAATTACATTTGGATTTTTTGCTTCAATAATATTCGCTATGAGTATCGGTTACATTATTGCAGGCAAAAAGCTGCAAGGGTCATGTGGTGGTCTTGGTAAATTAATGGGAAAAGATTGTGATTTTTGTGAGAAAAAAGATCAGTGCAAAAAAGATGAAGGCTAGAAAACGTCAAAATCCTTTTTCCGTTCTCCGGCCGGGACATCCTTATTAACATTCTATCCATATTCAAATTTTTTAGTAGTTTTATTTTTAAAAATTTCTTTCATTTAAAACTTGAGTGGATAGGTTTGTCCTATTACAATTCCGCAAAATCATTTTTACAGGAAATTCTATGGGTATTAATTCAATTGGTATTTTAACTAGTGGTGGAGATAGTCCAGGAATGAACTGTGCTATAAGAGCAGTCGCTAGAACTGCTATTGGTAAGAATATTTCAGTATTTGGAGTTCTGAGAGGTTATCAAGGCCTAATCGATAATAGGTTTAGGCAATTAGACCGTTCTAGCGTAGGTAATATACTTCAAACAGGAGGGACTATTTTACAGACTTCCAGAAGCGAAGAATTCAGAACGAAAGAAGGCCGGAAGAAAGCTTTTGATAATATGAAAGCTAAAGCAATAGATGCCTTAATTGTTCTTGGAGGTAATGGTTCTTTCAAGGGGGCCAATCTATTCTCGGATGAGTTTGGTGTTCCTGTTGTTGGAATTCCTTCTACTATTGATAATGATATTTCTGGTACTGATTATTCTATTGGCTTTGACACAGCAGTACAGTCCGCGATTGAAGCAGTTGACAGAATTAGAGACACCGCTAGTAGCCACGAGAGAACATTTATCGTTGAGGTAATGGGAAGAAAAAGTCCCTCTATAGCTGTTCACGTGGGCGTATGTTGTGGTGCTGAAAACATCGTATTTCCCTACAAAGATGTTAGTTACGACCGCATAGCAAATGATATAAAAAGCGGAATTAATAAGGGTAAGACAAGCAGTATAATCATTGTTGGTGAAGGCGATAAACCTGGTCTATCATATGAGGTGCAAAAAGAACTTGAAAATAATCATAACCTCAAGGCTCACGTCTGTATTTTAGGGCACATTCAAAGAGGTGGGGCACCAACTCACCAAGATCGTTTTATTGCCTCGAAAATGGGGAATACGGCAGTTAGTTATTTGTCTAAAGGTAATATCAAGTCAGCTGCTATTTGCTATCAAGGAGGGGAGGTCATTACTAAGCCTCTGAGCGACTGCTTTGAAACGAAAATTGATTATGAGAAGAATTACCTTGAGTTAGTACGTAGCTTGTCAATTTAGTGATATGTATTAGCTTTTTAAATTAAATTTATGGCGTATCTCAAGGCCTCTGGCCTCATTATTTATCACTCTTCTAAGTTCTTCTTCAGTAGCCTTAGGTAGCTTCAGAAATTCGATACTGACTTTGAAAAATTCTTTATCTGGCACCTCCTTGAGGATAACATCTGTTTTTTTCGTTATTCTAGCTTTTGGTACTTCAAAAATCTGCCTATTTAAACTAACCTTTAGACTGCTAAGAAGAGATGTCATATCAAATATTTCCTCGAGCTCTTTTGGAATTATAAATGCGCAGCCGCCTGCAGATATATCACTTCCGGAAAACAGTTTATTATCAACCTGAACTTTAATCTTAACAAATGCTCCGGAACTCAGCCTATAGTTCTTTCTTTGCTGGCTTACGTATATATCTTCAGATGATGTTAACTCATATTGGTTTTTATTTTTGTGCTTCAAGTGAGCCTCAAAGAAGTAGAACTTTCTTCCCTCTGTTACCTTGACAAGAACATCGCTATCACTAAGTAATGATCGGAAAAACTTTTTTAAAAATTTTGATTTTTTCTCAAGAAATAGAGTTGATTCATTGTCACTAACTTTTGTTATTGAAAAATTCTCTAGGTCACTTTCATCATAACCTTTGGACCACAGGCTCAAAGATCCTTTTTTTATTTTTAATTTCTTAAAAAACTTTTTACGCTCCAGGAGATCCAGCTTTCTAAAATAATACCTCTTATTTGGGTCGATAGGATTAGGCAATTTGTATTCCTTTAAAAGTATTATAAATATTTTATTAGGGAGGCTTACCAGGGTCAATTTATTGACGGTAAAGCGAAAAATAACTATTTTGGCATATAAATAAAGGACCAATTTATGGCAAAAACTGAAAATTTAGCAATCAAATTAAAAGATTATAAAAAACTCCCTTTTTTACTTGATAATATCCATCTGACGATAGACCTAGAGCTCGAAAAATCTCTTGTTACATCGATTATTAAATTTAGCAATTATCAAGTAGGTGAGAAAATTTACCTTGATGGTGTAGATCTAGATCTCATCGATATTCTCATTAATGGTAATCCCTTAAGTGAGTCGGAATATTCTCTAAGTAAAGATCAACTTATTTTTACATTTGATAAAGCAGAATTCGAACTTTGTATTAAGAATTTTATTAATCCAAAAGCAAATACGGCTTTAGAGGGAATCTATAGGTCGGGTGATATTTATTGTACTCAGTGTGAGGCAGAGGGCTTTCGACGGATCACGTTCTTTCCAGATCGACCAGATAACATGACTAAGTTTGTGACGAAAATTATTGGAGATAAGAAGTCAGAACCATTCTTGCTTTCTAATGGGAACCTTATTGAAAAAGGTGACCTGGGAAACGGAAGGCACTTCGCTGTTTGGGAAGATCCGTTTAAAAAGCCAAGTTATTTATTTGCAATGGTTGCCGGAAACCTTGGCTTGGTTAAAGATTCCTATAAAACGAAAAGTGGGCGAGACGTTGCGCTAGAGATTTATGTAGATAAAGGAAATGAGAATAAAACGGCTCATGCAATGGAGTCTCTTAAGAATTCAATGCGTTGGGATGAGGAGAGATTTGGGCTCGAGTATGACTTAGATATATATATGATTGTTGCCGTTGATTCTTTTAATATGGGGGCAATGGAAAATAAAGGACTCAATATTTTTAACTCTGCCTATGTCCTGGCAGATAAGGACACTGCTACAGACGCAAATTTTCTCGGAATAGAATCAGTTATTGGGCACGAATATTTTCACAATTGGAGTGGGAATCGGGTTACTTGTAGAGACTGGTTTCAATTAACTTTAAAAGAGGGATTAACAGTTTACAGGGACCAGGAGTTCTCCAGTGATCTTAATTCAAGATCTGTAAAAAGAATTGAGGATGTTTCGATACTACGTTCTCACCAATTCTCTGAAGATGACGGGCCAAATGCACACCCCATAAAGCCAAAAGAATACGAAGAAATAAATAACTTTTACACCGCAACAATTTATGAAAAGGGTGCTGAAGTGATAAGAATGCTTGAAACCCTTTTTGGGCGAGATGGTTTCAGGGCCGGAAGTGATAAGTATTTTGAACTATATGACGGACAGGCAGTGACTACTGAGGACTTTCTTTTTGCGATGTCAAAAGCAAATGGTGGTTATGATTTATCAAGTTTTAAAAACTGGTATGACCAAAAGGGGACCCCAAGGCTCAGCGTAGAATTTTCTCAAGACATTGCTGCAGAGGAGGTTACTCTGAGGTTTTCTTTTATGAAGCCAAGTGTGTGGAGTAAACATCAAGAGTGGATGGTTCCAGAGACCCCTATTAAATTGTCATTAGTTTCAAGTGATAAGCAATTCGATTTAAAATACTCAAATGTCTCAGAGCAAGAGAAGCAGGGAGGATTTGTTCTATTGAAAGAGCACGAGAAAACAGTCGTATTTAAGAAAATTGCGACGGAAGTCGTTCCATCTATAAACAGAGACTTTTCAGCTCCAGTGGTCTTAGAGACAAACCTTTCTTTGAATCAAAAATTATTTTTATTAAGAAATGATGATAACAGTTTTAATAGGTATGAAATTGCTCAATCTTTAATTAAAGAGGAGATACTCGGTAAATATAAGGACTCAAACTTTTCTCTGGGAGATTCTTTTTACTCAGCACTTGTTGTTTTATTTACCTCAGAGGAAATGGATGATGCGACAAAAGCAATGACGCTTAGTACTCCATCCCTAAATGTTTTATTTCAGTCAGTGGACGAAATCGATGTGAGCCGTCTCAATGAATCAAGAAAGCAAGTTATTCATAAGATCGCAAAAGCGCTAGAGGACAAATTACATTCTTGGTTGAGTGCTAATAACCCTTCGTTTGATTACAAGATAAATCCAGATGATGTTGGCAAAAGAAGCCTTAGGTCGGTGGTAATTTTCTATCTATCCAAAGTTGATGAAACACCGGAAGAGTTATTTAAAAAATTATATGAAGATTCGAATAATATGACTGATAGGTATAATGCTTTTTCAACAATAGTTAGTTCTGACTTTTCATTCTCAAGTGAAGTACAAAATCACTTTTTTGAGAAATTTAGAAGTCAGACTTTAGTTGTTCAAAAGTGGATCTCTACTCTTGTTCAGTGTGATAGTGACGACGTTTTTGAAAGACTAGAGATGATTGAAAAACTGCCAGAGTTCGATATAAAGGTACCAAATTTAGTCAGAAGTCTTGTTGGCCGATTCGCAATGGGGAACCTAAGCCAGTTTCATAGAGAAGATGGTAGAGGGTATATATATGTAGCAGAGAAAATCTCTGAGGTTGATGAAATTAACCCTCAAATTGCATCAAGACTTGCATCCTCTTTTAATTTGTATCCTAAGCTCTGTCCGAGTTTAAAAAGTCAGATGAAAGAGGCATTGAATTTATTAGAGAACAAACCAAAATTGTCCAAAAATGTGGCTGAAATATTAAATAAAATTCTTAAATAAAAAGCCTCCCAATGGGGAGGCTTCCTTATTTTTGAATTCTCACAAGGGTTAACTAGTTGTGTAATAGGCTAGTTCCCTCTGCTTTTAAGTCTGAAATAGATGCGTGTATTCTCTCTGTCATGCATGTTTCTGCGAGCTTCATCCATGTTCTTGGGTCATAGTGTTTTTTGCTACCAACTTCACCTTCGACTTTCAGCACCTGGTCATAATTTGTCATCATGTGGTTCACAACTGGTCTTGTGTACGCATATTGCGTGTCTGTATCAACATTCATTTTTATAACTCCATAATTCAGAGTTTCGTGAATATCTTCGAGATCACTGCCAGAGCCTCCATGAAAAACAAGGTAATGAGTGTGGTCAACACCAAGTTCTTTTTCAACGGCCTTTTGTCCTTGAGAGAGAATTTCTGGCCGAAGCTTAACATTTCCAGGTTTATATACTCCGTGAACATTACCAAAAGTTGCGGCATACATAAATTTACCTATAGGACCTAGCTCTCTTGCTATTTGAACCATCTCTTCTGGAGTTGTGTATAACTTATCCGCTGGTGTATCTTCATTATTCACACCATCTTCTTCCCCTCCAACTACTCCTGTCTCTACCTCAAGTATAATTTCGCTCTTAGCACATCTCTCTAGGAGTTCTTTTGAAATTTTTATATTTTCCTCTAATGGAAGTTCCGATCCATCAAACATATGGGAGTTAAATAGGTTTGGTTGTCCTATCGCTCTTCTTTTCTCTGTCTCTTCAATCAAGGGAATCATGAATGAGTCCACATATTGGGGGTGGCAATGGTCAGTATGAAGGGCGATGAGTATATCGTATTTCTCTGCAACTAAATGGACATGTTGGGCTAGAGAAATAGCTCCTAACGCCTTATCTTTAACTCCTTGTCCTGACGCAAATTCGCCACCACCAGTTGATACTTGAACAATTCCGTCGCATTTTTTGTCAGCAAATGCTTTTATAGCTGCGTTTGCCGTGGAGGTAGATGTGACATTAATTGCAGGGTAAGCAAATCCGCCTTTCTTTGCCTTATCAAGCATTTGGCAATACTGTTCGTAATTAGCTACTGGCATTATGACTCCTTGGATTTTTAAATTTGTGTGGTACGATTTTATCCTCAACTTGGTTTAATGTCATTATGAACATTGGAGATTATATGAGGGTTTTTCTTTTTTTAATTGGCTTAATAATTACGGACTCAGCGCTCTCAATGGATAAGTTTGGTAAAACATTTGAAATAAAAAATAAGATCTCTGCTGACGATGCAATAAAAAGCTATGAATCAATAAAGGGTAAGGAAGTCCAGGTGTTGGGAGTGGTAGAAAAGGTATGTGTAAAAAAAGGTTGCTGGATGACCTTGTCTGGCACAAATAAACCAATCAGAGTAACTTTCAAAGACTATGGCTTTTTTGTTCCCTCAAGTCTTCAGGGGAAGGATGTTGTTCTTAATGGACAAATTTTTGAGAAGGTTGAAAATATAGATTTACAAAAACATTACCTCGAGGACCAAGGGGCGACTAAAGAGCAAATTTCAAAAGTTACAGAAGATAAAAAAACATATCACTTTGTTGCTACTGGGGTTCAGGCAATTTAGAGCTATTTTTTTGTGAGTGTGTAAACTCCATCCCAGTCAATTGATGGAGGGGATTGTTTGTAGTCGAGACACCTCTTAATATAAATTTCGCTTGGAGAGGTTTTCGCCGGCATTTGATCTGGAAACCTGAAATTCTCAAAATCTCTACTATCCTTAAATCTCTCTATTGCTTCATCCCACTTTTGTTGTTTGTAGAGTTCTCTACCCTCAGAAAATATTTTGATTAAATCTAATAGCTCAGGCAGTGGATTAACATTAAGACCGATTAGTTCATAGGTTGTTACGGGCTCCTTTTTCCCAACAACTCTGATGGTATCAATTTCTCTAATAAGAAATTCATCTTCATGGTCCACTAGATTAAGAGTGTTTTCTGTGAAGTGTACATAAATCCCATATTGTTTTGCTGCTTCTTCCAGTCTTGCGGCAAGGTTAACTGAGTCGCCCATCATAGTATAATTCATTCTTTGGCTAGAGCCCATATTACCAGTGACGATTTCACCAGAATTGATGCCAACTCTCATTCTCATTTTTTTTACAATTTCAGGCCATTGCTTGTCTTGGGTTTTCCAATGTTCCCTGAGCTCATTTAGTCTTAGCTGCATTATCGCGGCGACTCTTAATGCTCTTTGTGCATGATCAGCAAACTTACTTGGGGCGCCAAAAAAAGCAATGATTGCATCGCCCTCATATTTGTCTAATGTGCCTCTTTCTTCGAGTAATATGTCTGTCATTGCTGTTAGGTACTCATTTAATAGAATAACCAATTCCTCGGCAGATAGCTCTTCTGAAAAAGAAGAGAAGCTCTCAATATCTGTAAAATAAGCTGTGAGTATTCCCTTATCTCCGCCAAGCCTTGGTTGCTCTCCTTTTTCATACATTTCATCAATTAATTCAGGTGAGATGTAGTTCTCAAAAGCGGACTTTAAGAAGACTCTGTCTTTATTCGACAAGTAAAAATTGAGAAACGTATTCCATGAATAACAGGCTATTATTGATAGAAGGCAAAAGAATAGTTTTACCTCGTATCCTTGAGGCGTGAGGTAAAAAATATCGTAGTAAAGAATACTGACTAAAAGAAAGAAGGCCATACCTAAGTCAACGATTGGCTTGCCGAATAATTGAACGATGACCATTAATAAGGTTCCTCCAAATAGGATCCACCAAGATAGGTAAGTGGAAGTTTCAATTGGTTTTAAAAACTTGCCATCTAATAACATTTGCATGGCATTTATATGGAAAAGAGGTCCCGGTATTTTTGGATTAATTGGAGAGTGTCTTATGTCACCAAGTCCAAATGCAGTCGCTCCAACAACTGCTATTTTTCCATTAAGTTTTTTGTGTAAGAGTGGGTCGTCTGGGTCAGCTTCAATAATTTCTTTTACACTTACTTCATCAAAATTCCACCTATCACCAAACCACCTGATTTTGAGCTGGCCATTTTGATTGAGTCCAATTTTACCATTGGCAAGGTTGAGATAAGCCTCACCCAGAGAAGTTCTTTCAAGGGAAGTTAAGTCTCCTGTAAATTTTTGGTAAGCACTTAAAGCAAATGATGGAAAATATAAGTCCTCAACATTTGCAACAACATTATAGTGTCTATAAATCCCATCTGCATCAGCAAGAGATTGAATATGTCCTAATGTTGGACTTTGATCTAAAAATGTTTGTAAAGGCCATATATCTTTCTTAACACTGTACTCTAAAAGAGAGTTACCCCCAACAATTTTAGAGCTTATCATTTGGTCCATTAACTCTGCAGGAAACTCATCAAACTCATTTGATGTTTTGAACTCGCCAGTGAATAAACTTAAATTATATGAAAAAATAACGTGATTACCACCTGCTTGAAAATCCTTTATGGATTTTGCAAATAAGTCATCGGGCTTAAGTTTATTACAGCTTACTTCAGGCTCTGAAAAGAACACATCAAAAGCAACAACTTTCGGTGAAAAATATTTTAATTTCTTCATGAGTTTGTGCCAAACCGTGCGAGACATCGGCCAACGGCCAAGAGCTGAAAGAGATTGATCATCAATTTTAATGAATGTAATTTTATCTGAACGAGCCTGATCGTTCATCGTCATCTTCATTCTTATGTCATAGAAGCGATCCTCAAAAAACGAAGGGTATGAGGTTATCTTGTTGAGATTTACATCAATAGGGGTGAGGTCACGCTGGGCCAGTGAGAAAAATATACTAGTGGAGCAAAATAGTACTATAAGGAAAACCCCAAATACTCTCAAAAACTTAGTGGTCATTTATTACCTAAATTATTTTGATAACTTATCGGGGGTACCAGACTAAAAACTTAGTAAATTCTCCGGTGGGCGGCCAATGACAGCATTCTTGTCATTAAATAAAATTGGTCGCTCAATAAGTTTTGGTGTTCCAATAATCAATTTTATCCAGTTGGTCTTAGTCATTTTGTCAGTATTTTGATTAAATTCTTTTTCTTTAACTCTCGTAAATTCTTTCCATGAGTACCTCTGTGATAGGAGATCAAAGAGTAAACTGAGTTCCGATTTTTTTAATGGATTTTTAAGGTATTCAATTACTTCATGGTTGATACCATTACTTTTAATTAGCTCCAAGCCTTGTCTGCTTTTTGAGCACCTCGGGTTGTGAAGATAGAGTGTTTTCATATTATTTATCCTGTGGTTAAACTGGTCTAGGAGTACACTATACGATAATGAGCGCTGTCTCAATAGAAACGGTTAAAGAGGTTTGAATGGAAGCTCTAAAAAAATCTTTTACTGAGCATGTAAAAAGTCTTCAAATAGAAATTATTGAACAAATGAAGAAAATAGACCCAAGTCTAAAGTTGAATAAAGACCTGTGGAATAGAAAAGACAAAAATGGTGATGATGGTGGAGGAGGGATTACTTGTGCTCTAAGCGGGGATATCTTTGAAAATGCCGGTGTAAATACTAGTATTGTCCATGGGCTAATGGATCCCAGTTTTGGAAAGCAGATATTAAAAGAGTCAAATTCGGACGGTGAACAAAAAGAATATAGAATGTGGGCATCAGGGATAAGCCTGATACTTCATCCTCGCAACCCAAGAGTTCCAACTGTGCACGCTAATTTTAGAATGATTCAAGTAAATGATAAGTTTTGGTTTGGAGGTGGTGCAGATCTTACACCGTACTATCCTTACGAGGAGGACTTTAGACATTTCCATGAAATATGGAAAAAAGCATGCGGAGATGATTATCCTAAAATGAAAGAAGTTTGTGATAATTACTTTGTAAACAAACACAGAAATAATGAAATGAGGGGAATAGGTGGTATCTTTTTTGACCACTTAAACTCAGGAGACACAAAAGCAGACTTTGAGCAGGTTGTTTATCTGAGCAACCATTTTATTGAAAGTTATTTTCCCATTGCAGAAAAAAGAGTTATTGAGAAATATACTTCAGAGGATGAAGAGTTCCAGCTTCACAGGCGAGGAAGGTACGTGGAGTTCAATCTTCTTCATGATAGAGGAACAACCTTTGGCTTGAAAACAAATGGAAGAACAGACTCCATTCTTATAAGTCTTCCAGCTCGTTGTAAGTTTAGCTACGCCTATAAGCCTCCAGTTGGGTCAATTCACGAAAAAATGATGGAGAATTATTTTCCAAAAGATTGGTAGCTAATTTCTATAAAGAAAGCAATCTCAGTGCTCTAACAGTAGAGCAAATTTATTATCTACTAATATATTTTGGAATAATTTTTTAGTTTCTCACATAAAAAGAGTTAAAATAGTATAGACCAGTAGAGGCTAAAAAAATGCTATTTAATTCATTCGACTTTTTATTGTTTATCTTTATTTTTGGTGGGTTTTACTATTGTTTTCCTAAAAGAAATATTCAGAATTTAATTCTTTTGATCTTTAGTTACATTTTTTATGGCTTTTGGGACGTTAGATTTTTATTTCTCATAGTGCTTTCTACTTATGTTGATTTCTTTTGTGGGTTAATAATGAAGCGGTCGCTAATAAGTAAGTTTAATAGATGTTTATACTCATTATTTTTGATTATTTGTGCAATTTTATTTGTTGAGGTGTCATGGAAAGATTTTGAACCTAACTTCAACTTAATTTGGTATGGCCTAACTTCGAGTATATTAGCTGTCATTTTTTTAAATTGCATATATCAGCTTTCTGTTTCATACAAGATTAAAAAGCCGGAAAAAATGGGTGTTACCATTAGCGTAATCGTTAATCTTACAATTTTGGGATTTTTTAAATATTTTAATTTTTTTGTTTCTTCTTTTTCTGAAATGGTTAACTCGTTTGGAATTGAATCTAATGTTGAGTTACTGAATATCGTTTTACCTGTAGGAATAAGTTTTTATACATTTCAAACGATGAGTTACTCACTTGATATTAAGAAGGGAAGTTTATCTCCTACACGTTCTTATTTAGATTTCTCTGTTTTTGTTTCATTTTTTCCACAACTTGTGGCAGGGCCAATTGAACGTGCTCAAGTATTTCTACCTCAAGTTTTTAAATCAAGAGACTTTGATCTCAATGCTCTCAAAAGAGGGTTATTTTTAATTTGTTTGGGGTTTTTTAAAAAAGTTGCTATTGCAGACCCTATTTCAAGACTAGTTGACCCAGGTTTCATTTTAGGACAAAGTTACAACACACTTGATGTGTACTTATCTACCTTATTTTTTACTATACAAATATATGGAGACTTTTCTGGATACTCAGATATAGCTCGAGGACTTGCAAAAGTTTTTGGCTTTAATCTAATGGTAAATTTCAGACGCCCATATTTTAGCAAGGTGCCATCTGAGTTTTGGCGAAGGTGGCATATAAGCTTGTCCTCATGGTTGAGAGATTATTTGTACATACCATTAGGTGGAAATAAATTTACTTCAATTAAGACATACCGGAATTTATTTTTAACAATGCTGATCGGTGGATTATGGCATGGTGCTAGTTGGAATTTTGTATTGTGGGGTGCTTATCAAGGATTAATTTTAGTTGTTTATAGATTACTTAATATAGTGCCTAGCAAGTCAAAAGTATCTCAGGTTTTTTTTCATATTGTATTTTTTCACTTAACAATGTTTGGATGGCTCCTTTTTAGGGCAAATAGCTTTAAGTTGATATCCCAAAATATTAGTGCATTTTTCAATTTTGAGGGAATTAATACATTAATTTCTAGGCCAGGGCTTCCTCTTCTCGTGAGTATCATTATAATTATAATTTATGAGTTCTTTGTTGAATTTAAGTTATATGAGAAATTAAAAACACCAAAAAGAGTAATTCTTAAAGAGGTGGCCGTAGGTGGTTTTATTGGAGTGTTAATCTTTTTAGCCCTTGTAGGTAACTTAAAACCACCAGCGCCATTTATTTATTTTCAATTTTAGGTATGAGAAATTTAACTATTATATTTAGCTCCTTAATCTTTACATTTTTCACATGTGATTATTTTTATTCACAAAAAAAGAAAAATTTTAATGCAAATGTTTTTTCCAAAAATTGTATTAAGAATTCAATAAAACTTGGATATGAATATTTTCCTAATCAAAAATGTCGCTATAAAAGAGTCGTTAAGAATCACCTCGAGTATGACAATGTCTTTTTTACTAATAACTTTGGTTTTGTTAGTGGCTTTGATTATCAAATACAAAATAAGGATAAGGTTAAAAGAGCAGTTGTGCTCGGTTACTCTAAGACTGAAGGTAACTATCTTAAAACTAATTGGCCAACAAAAGCCTCAAATGACAGTGAGGGAAAGTTTGAGTTTTATAATTTTGCTCGGGCCGGATATTTTAATTTAAATTTATATAATATTTATTTTGATTTAGTGAGAAATTTTTCTTTTGACTATATTTTTCTTCCAATTGTTGGGAAGACAGATGACCAGTTTATGATTTTTGAAAAACGAAAAGATGGAATTTATGATGGACTATTCAAAAATCAACCGAGATCAGAAGAAGATTTTAATTCAAATTTCTTTTCAAAAATGAGTCTTATGTACACATTTTTTAATTCGTATGATTCATCATCCCTTTCAAGTAATTTTGATATTTTCACAAGGAATTATATTATCTTTAAAAAAAATTTTAATAAACTTTTAGGTAAAAATACTTCCCTTCGGTCATTAGATGATCACCAATCGAACCTTTTCCCTGGTCAGGAGCATCATAAATTTTATAAGTTTTTAGGCAAAAGAAATGTTGAGATTTTTCTGGCGATTATATCTGATGCATTAAATAAGGGAGCTAAGGTTGTATTCTATCAAGGATTAATTAAAGGGAAATTACCTTCAAAATCGAGAAAGGATAGTACGTACCATTTTTATAAATGGTTGAAAAAGAAGTATCCTAATAAATTCTTATATTTTGATGGAAATGAAACATCAATAAATATATCTAAATCTGACTATAAAGATTTGTTTTTTAAGTATGACGGACATTGGAATCAAAAGGGCTCAGATCTATTTGCAAGAGGCATTCTAAACTTCTTAAAACAAAATAAATAATATCGCTGAAGGTAAAAAGAGTAATATTTTCTAATACATTTCTGGCGCAATATATACATCAAGTTCAGGGTTGTATTCATCTCTAAGAATACTTTTAATAGCCTCGAGAGTTCCAGTACTTGCACTAGGACAAGTTCCACAAGCACCTTGGTACTTGACCATTAAAACATTTCTATCAAGACTAAGCGTTTGGATATCTCCACCATCTCCTTGAAGACCTGGACGAACAGTTCTATCGAGAATTTCCTCAATCTTTTTTAATTCTGGCGGAAGATTTCTTCTTCTTTCTTCTTCTGGGTCAGGATCAAAGTAATTAGGATCATGCTCCGGAAAGTTTTTATTAAGCGATTTCATAATTTCACTTTCTAGTTCTTCCCAGGAGGCGTAGCCAAACTTTGTGACAGTAATAAAATTATCAAACAAGTGAATATGGTCTATACCTCTAAGGTCAAATAGCTCACTCGCCATTTTGTTTTCTTTGCAATCTTCCTT
>DCQT01000060.1:0-2750 GCA_002323535.1 Bacteriovoracaceae bacterium UBA1511 | reverse complement strand
TGCGTTCGGGTTTGGCGTTGGCATTATATCAATTGAAATATTTTTATTTTCAGTCATTTCATTCTCTTTTGTTGTCTTCGCAGTATTCTCACTCTCATTAGAGGAGCTCTTTTGCTTTTTTGATCCCCATAACCAGCCCATCGATTTCCTCCATTGTATTGTATATTGAGTAACTGGCCCTTGTTGTGGCCGGTATATTATAAAAGTCCATAAGTGGTTGCGTACAGTGATGCCCCGTTCGAACAGCAATTCCCTGTTGGTCCAATAATGTTCCTAGATCATGTGGGTGAACACCATCAATGATAAAGCTATTTACACTTGCTTTTTTCTTGGCCGTACCAATAAGAGTAAGTCCATCAATATCCATAAGCTTACTGGTGGCGTAATCAAGAAGAGTTTGCTCGTATTGTGCAATTTCATCAAGACCAATTTCATTAACAAACTCAATCGCTTCATTTAAGGCAATACCTCCAGCGATATTTGGGGTTCCCGCTTCAAATTTAAATGGTAGCTCGTTATAGGTAGTTTTTTGAATCGTGACTCGATCAATCATATCTCCTCCTCCTTGGTAAGGGGGAAGAGAGTCTAGAAGTTCTTCTTTTCCAAAAAGCACTCCGATCCCAGTAGGCCCAAAAAGTTTATGCCCGCTGAAGACAAAGTAATCACAGTTAAGCTCTTGCACATCAATCTTTTGATGAGCAACGGCTTGAGCACCATCAACCAAAACCTCTGCACCTGCTTCATGCGCTAGTGTAATCATTTCTTTTATGGGATTGATGGTACCAAGAGTATTACTTATGGCAACGATGCTCACAATTTTTGTTTTTTCGTTGAGGAGCTTTCTGTATTCTTCTAAAAGAATATCGCCGTCATTGTTTATGGGGATCTCAACAATTTTTGCCCCCGTTTTTTCCGCAGCAAGTTGCCAAGGTACGATATTAGAGTGATGCTCCATTGTGGAAATCATGATTTCATCACCGGGTTTAAGCTTGCTTGAAGCATACCCATTCGCCACTAGATTTATTGAATCTGTAGTTCCTTTGGTGAAAATTATTTCTCTGGATTCTTTTGCGTTTAAAAATGAGCGAATTGTCTCTCTAGTTTTTTCGTATTCCATTGTTCCATATTCACTCAAGAAATGAACTCCACGGTGAATATTTGCAGATTCTTGAGCGTAGTGAAGATTAACTCTATCAATCACTCTTTTCGGTTTTAGGGTAGTGGCAGCATTATCAAAGTAGATAAAATTTTTGCCACGAATTTTTCGCTCTAAAATAGGGAATTGTGACCTGATTTTTTCTACATCAAACATTACTTCTCCTCATTTTTTGTCAGAGATTTATTTTTAAGTTCACTTGTTAAATACTCTCTAACGGAAGAGTTTTCAATGTGATCAATAACGTCAGCGCTAAAGGCGTCACAGAGCATATTAAATGCTGTTGTCGCATCGATCCCCCTTGATTGAAGATAGAATATTTCTTCTTCTCCAATTTGGCCTACTGTTGCGCCGTGAGCAGCTTTAACATCATCTGCGTAAACCTCAAGTTGAGGTCTTGTATCAACATGCGCTTTAGGTGAAAGAAGTAAGTTTTTTGATAGTTGATTTGCATCAACCTCCTGAGCGTCACGAGCGATATATAGTTTTCCGGTGAAAACTCCACGTGAATCCCCTCCTAAAGCCCCTTTATAAAGCTGGGATGAATAAGTTTTTGGAGCATGATGCTTTATATGACTAAAGGTATCACTGTGTTGATTATTATCAAGAGTGAATAGGCCATGAAAGTTACCTGTGGCGTTTTCACCGTTGAGGTTGGCGATAAGGTGGTGACGAGAAATTTTTCCACCGAGGGTTACAATAACTCCATTAAAAAAACTATCTCTTGCTTGATTTGTAATGACAGATCCAAGGTATTTATCATTAAGACCTGTCGGTAATACTTTTACATATTCCACTCTGGCGTTTTCCTCCAAGGTAAGCTTGGTAATACCACTGTGAAGGCCTATCTCAGTTCCGCCGACAACCTCAACAATAGTAACTTTAGTATTCTTTGTTATATGTAGATTTAAACTTGAAGCACTTAGATTTTTATTGTCATTAGTTTCATAGTTTTGGTGAATATAAATAGGTCTTGAACTACTTGTGTTAAAAGTAGCTTTATAAGAATCAGCAGCCTCTTGAAGTAATGTCACAGCATCATTTGACTTGGCATCGCTTATTTCTTTAGTTATTTCGAATACTGTTTTGTTCCCGATTAGTTTTCCGTTAGAAAAGGTAATGTCACCTGTATTTTCAACAGAAACCTTTTCACTCTCAAGTGCCTCAATTCCATCAAAGAGTATTGAAGGGTTGGTGTAGATCCATTCTTCTGTTTTCTTTGTGGGAAAACTAATTGTACTAAACTTAGCGGCCAGTTCAGCATTGTTTGTAAAAATATTTTTCAAATTTTCAGTCATTTTAAATCCTACTTAATAAGCCAGTCATATCCTTTTGCCTCAAGCTCAAGGGCCAATTCTTTACCACCGGATTTGATGATCTTTCCACCATGTAAAACATGTACGTAGTCTGGTTTAATGTAATCAAGTAATCTTTGGTAGTGAGTAACAAGAACAATGGCATTGTATTTATTCTTAAGAGCGTTTACACCTTTTGCAACAATTTTAAGTGCGTCGATATCAAGTCCAGAGTCAGTTTCATCAAGAAGTGCAAGTTGTGGGTTTAGTACTGCCATTTGAAGAATTTCATTTTTCTT
>DCQT01000022.1 GCA_002323535.1 Bacteriovoracaceae bacterium UBA1511 | reverse complement strand
CGTAATCAACTTTTTTTGGATCATTAAAAACTGCCGCGGCCACTGCTCGACATATGTCTACATCAAGTCCTCGCCAAACACCTTTGGAGTCGGGAGTGGAAAAACCGGCAAGCCCAGTGCTTACCCCGCAACGAAGCTTTCCTCTTTTTTTANNCTTTTGACTCCAATTTTTTTTCTCACCATAAAGCCTTGGCCGTCATAAAAAACAACCGGCCCAAAGTTAATCCCCATTTGGGTATCTCTTGAGAGATTATGCGTTGTATTTCTTGAAAGAAGATCAATCTCACCAGATTGTAGTGCTGTAAATCGTTGTTGAGCGTTTAAAGAAACGTAATCGACTTTTTTTGGATCGTTAAAAACTGCTGCGGCAACTGCTCGACATATATCTACATCAAGTCCTCGCCACACACCTTTAGAGTCTGGAGTGGAAAAACCAGCAAGTCCAGTACTTACCCCACAACGAAGCTTTCCTCTTTTTTTAACCACGTCTAAGGTTCCTGATAAACAAACACTACTTACAAGTAAGCAAGAAATGATAAAGATTGATCTCACAACTACTCCCAATTAATTATTTGATAATTGGCGAATTAATAATAACTTTTCGTAAGCCTGATTAATTTCACCTCGATCAAGACTTCTTAAGGCTTGATGACTTAATACGTTTATCCTTTGCATGACTCTTCCGCCACTACCGTCTGAACTTCTTCCACTGTTTCTCATGCAAGAAACTCTTTCATCATCAAAAGTGAATTCATCGCAATAATTGGCCTCATTTAGTGTGTATTCCTTATCTGCACTGACTTTAATACAATTAAGTTTTCCGCTATTAAAGCGTGCTCTTATACAAACATACCCTGCATCTACATCAATATATCGCCCACGAATAAACGCCAGGCATTCTTGCCGGTCGCTTGAAAAGGAAATGTCATTACAGACTTCTTCCCCCGTTTCAGAAAAGGCATTGTTTGAAGAGAAAATTAAGATTGAAAATAAAAAGATCACTATAAACTTTTGCATCTATCTTCCTTGATAAATTAAATTTGTCTTATTTTAGCTCTAGCTTAACCAATTGAGAAATCAATTTCTCGCTGTTTTAAAAGCCTTAAAAATTTCGCCTTAAAAACCTTCTCAGAGTAGCGTTGGCGAAGAAATTTATCGTGGTCAGAAGAAATAACTGCTTTTTTCACTTCATCGATGACTTCTGAGAACTCACTCACCTTCGTAATAAACCTTGTGGACTCTGGGAAGAGTACCCGAGAATTTAAATCGGAAATCCTTGACACAACAGGAACACCAGAAAGAATCGCTTCAATAGCGCCAAAGGGGTAGGTGGATTTTGTTCCACACACGTAACAAAGGGCTTGGTGAAATTGAGGAAGAAGCTCTCCTGAGCATGGATGCTCTAAATGAGAATACTCCCCCTCTGAAATACCACTTGGAAGATAAGTTAATACAAAATCATACCCAGCTGAGACTGTTTGATTTTTTAGAGTTTTTAATTCACTTCGAGAAAATCCCAAAGGATTAACAATGACACTTTTTATCTCCTTAGCTTCGTTAGGTAGTGGATGCCAATCCGACACATTAACGAACGGAGTTAAGTCGTTTTTAGTTGCTTGATTTAAATCGGCACAAAAAACAGTTTCATCTAGTTTAAGTGATTTTTTTGAAAGCCTGGAAATAGAGCTTTTAAAAAATTTTGCTACAATTCCCAAAGCATTCTCTTCATAAATATTTTCAACATTGATTGTAAGCTTTTTAGATTTTTCGCAGCTTGAAATACCGTGAGCAAGGCCTGAGCTAATTGTAATAACTGCATCAAAGGAACATGGTACATTTAGGTTTTTAAGTGCTTTAGGGATCAAAAATGATTTACTTCGAAGCTCTTCGATACTGCCAACCTCATTACTTAAAAAGCTTGAGCGAATTGGGTGCATCTCAAGGGGCCCTAAAACCTTTCCTTTTTTATGCGCTAAGGTATAAATCGTTGCCTCGGGAAATAGGTTGGCCACTAACTCCACGATTGAATGAGTCGGCGTTCTCTCTACTAATTGATCACAAACAATAGCAACCTTCATCCCTAATACCTTTTAATATTTTTTAAGCTGAATAACTGTGGACCCTAAAACCAGCGTTACACCGCCAAGAATTTGAACCCAGTCTAATGTTGTATGTAAAAAGAGCCAATTTATTATGACCGCACAAAATGGAAAAAATAATTCTGCCAATGTGGCCATTTTTGCTGGAATTTTTGCCAGCCCTCGATAGTAAAAATAGATTCCAAACACTCCACTGAGAAAAACCAGAATCGCCATTTTAGTTAAAAAGTCTCCACCAATTCTTTCAATGCTCACACTAGGTAAAAATAAAAGACAAGCGGATAGCCCGAAGATAAATCTACCTGACATGACCTCTGGTGCAGAAAACCCTTGTTTTGATAACTTTTTTCCAAAGACCGTCGCACTCCCCCAACCTAGTACTGCAATAAGTGAATACCCAACTCCGATCAGGGAGTCTTTAGAGCTGAACGTATACTTTAATGTTTTGAGATCAATTGATTGAAAGATTTGTTGGTAACTAATAACAAATCCACCAATCACACAAACCCCTGCCCAAAAAAGAAAATCTTTACTGATTTTTTCTTTAAGTAAAAGACTAGATAAAGATATGGCCACCACTGGCTGAAACTTTTGAAGCAAGATAACAATAGATGGGTTTAATAAAGAGAATGCTTTTGTAAATGATAGGGTGGCAATGGCAGAGCCAAGAGAGCCAACAATAAGAAAACTAAAAATATTTGATGAATTAAATAAAATTTTCTTTTTAATAAGCTTATAAAAAGTAGGGATAAAAAGAATTGATAAAAATAAATGCTCGAAGAAGACGATGGTGACAGCGTTAAATCCTTCACCCAATAAAGGATATCTAATCAGTGTGTCTAGTGCCCAGGTTAAGCAGGCAAGAAATATAAAAAAGATGCCCATTAAATAGTAGCCCCTGCATTAGTCGGATTAATAACTACAGTTTTATAGAATTCATCAAAAGTTGCATTCGCTTTTTTTGCGACAATTTCTTTTTTTAGCTTTTTTCTAAGCCCACCGCGCATTTTACGTTGCTCTTTGTTAAGTGGAAGGCTTGGAAGAAGCCCAAAATTTATGTTTGTTGGCCTTGGCTTCTCAGCAGTCATGACGTAATTAACTAACGCACCCATCGCTGTCTCAACAGGAAATTGCACTGCCTCCATTCCTTTTAATTTTCGAAGTATTTGATACCCAACATAAAGCCCCATAGACGCGGACTCTGTGTATCCTTCAACTCCGGTTATCTGCCCAGCAAAATGAATCGCGGGAAACTCTCTTGAAGAAAAATCAAAATTCAATAAATTTTTTGAATGAAGAAAAGTATTTCGGTGAACACTACCTAAGTGGAGAAACTTTGCATTTTCAAAACCTGGAATCATCTTAAATACTCGAACTTGCTCTCCGTATAATAATCTGTTTTGGAAACCAACAAGATTAAACGCATCCCCTTGAAGATTTTCTCGTCTAAGTTGAATTACAGCGTAGGGCTTTTCTCCATCAAGATCTTTTGCAAGACCAACTGGTTTCATCGGTCCAAATCGAAGAGTCTCTCTTCCTCTTTCGGCCATCAAATCCACGGGGAGACAGGATTCAAAATAATTAACTTTTTCAAAAGAGGCCATGGGAACTTTTTT
>DCQT01000090.1 GCA_002323535.1 Bacteriovoracaceae bacterium UBA1511 | reverse complement strand
GTTGTGCAAATGAGACCTATTACAACACTTCCTGGACTTTCATTTTATGATGAAAAGATCAACGGAAGTAGTTCTATCCTTTGGGATAATTCAAATATAGTTGAAAGCTTTGCCGGCGTGACGACACCTCTTACATTTTCTTTAACTAAGGATGCATACGCTGTTGTTTATAAAGTTACCTCAAGACTGGTTGGGGTTCCTGAAAAAATAATTAATGACTTCGATTACGCCTATACAAATATGCTTGGGTTTATTCGTGGCCGGGTTTATTACAATTTAATCAATTGGTACAAGCTTTTACTTATCATTCCAGGTTTTGGAAGTAACCAAGGCTTTATGGAAACGATGATGGGGGTCAAAGAGGAACTAAACGAAGAGCAGCAAAAACTTTTTAACTTCGTTGAGGAAGCCCCAAAGTATTCTTCTTTTAAGCGCACAAAAGTTCTATTCACATTAATTTGGAAATTTATAACGATAAAAAAATTAACTAAAGAATTTAGGGATAATTTTAACCGATTGTATAATGAATTTTACCAAGTTGATTTTTCTAAAAAGTCACTTCATGAGCTTAAGGCATATTATTTAAGGTGGACTGATAATATAACTTATCAATGGAAAGCGCCTATCGTGAATGACTTTTTAGTGATGGTCTTTTTTGGCACATTAAAAAAACTTGTTGAAAAATGGGTGAAGTCAGACGCTCCAAATCTTCAAAATGATCTTTTGTGTGGGCAAGGGGATGTTGATTCAACACTTCCAACCATCACCTTGATGAATATGGCCAAGTCATATGACAGTGACTCAGAGATTAAAAAAATTCTTGAAACATACAGCAATGAAGAGATTATTAGTTTTATAAAAAATAACCCAGCTAATAAGTTAGCTAAAGACTTCAAGCATTACCTAAATGAGTATGGTTTTAGATGTGATAATGAACAAAAGCTTGAAGAGAGTGATTTGTTTACTAAGCCTGATTTTATTTTTGACTCACTTAGAAGTTATCTAAGATCAAAAAAATATGATGTAGGGTCAATGCACCAAAATGAGAAAAAGCTAAAGCTGGATGCAGAGAAAATTATTGCCGAGAACCTCTCAGGAATAAGGCTTCTTATTTTCAATAAGGTTTTAGATGTCGCAAGATTTGCCGTCAAAAATAGAGAGAACCTTCGGTTTTTAAGGTCGAGGTCTTTTGGAATTAATAGAAGAATTTTTAGATCTATCTGTCAGCAATTACATCTTCTTGGAGTGACAGAGTCTATTGAGGATGGATTTTATCTAAACTACACAGAAATTTTTGATTTTATCGACGGAAAAGCTGAATCCTTGTCCCTTGGAAAATTAGCTAAGATTAGAAAAGAAGAATTTGACGTTTATATGAGTGAAAATGATCCACCAGATCGATTTATTACTCATGGAGCTGTCGGTGTGAGTCTTCAAAGAAAGGACATTTTAGATTCAGGTGATTTATTAAAGAATAAAATTAAAATTTCGGATGATCCAAACCTTATTTATGGTGTTTCTTGCTGCCCTGGTGTTGTAAAGGGAAAGGTTTTATTTGCACATAAAATTGACGACGCAAAAAATCTAAATGGTGAAATACTTGTGACAAAAAGAACTGATCCAGGATGGGTTCCATTATTTCCTAATTGTCGAGGAATTATTGTGGAAAGAGGAAGTCTTTTATCCCACTCTGCTGTTATAGCAAGAGAGCTTGGGGTTCCAACAATTGTTGGAGTGCCAGGTGGTTTAATATCTAAGCTTGAATCAGGAAAAGAGATTGAACTTAACGCAAGCCTTGGGGAAATAAGGATTCTTGAATGATAAAAATCTGTACAAATCCACAGGACTTAGAGTTTAGAAAGCTTTTTAGTGAAGTTTGCGATGGACTTGAGCATAAAAAAACGCCTAGTAGTTCGACAATGTATTTACTTGATTTATTTAAGGAGCAAAAGCAAACGCTAATCGTTTTTGAGGAAGACTCTAAATGTATTGGCCGAATTTTAGTCACACCAAAAGCAGATGATGCAAAGTCTATATTTTTTGGAATGGTAGAGTACCCAAAAGATAGGCCTGACGTTGCTTTTGAACTTTATGAAAAAGCAAAAGAGTGTGCTGTGGAATATGAAGGAAGTACATTGGTAGGCCCTATCGATTACTCAACCTGGTTTTCTAATCGTTTCAAAACTCAAGGTTATGATAATCAATACTCTTGGGAGCCTAATAACCCGCTGGAATATTTTGAGGATATAAAAAAATTTGGTTTTAAAACAGACAAGAAATATTCATCTAAATTTTTTCCTTCAATTGATCTTCAGTTAAAAAGATCAAAACCAGGGTATGAGTTAGCGGTAGAGAATGGATTTAGTTTTCGTAAACCTGACTTAAGTACCGATAGTGATATTGAAAAATTATATGAGTTAAATACGACAAGCTTTAAAGATAACTACCTATATTCTCCTATAACACTTGAGGAATATAAAAAAACACATATTCTCTCTCTTCATGGGCAAGACTTAATATATAGTACTTTTATTGTTGACCCATCTGGCGTGCCGCAAGGTTATATATACTCTTTTTTAGAAGGTGACTGCTTAATCATCAAAAGTATATTGATAAGTAAAACTCATCAAGGAGCCTTATTATCCTCAGCACTTGTTTATTTCTCTTGTCTTGAAGCATTTAAAAAAGACATTAAAAAGGGTGCAGG
>DCQT01000123.1:2255-4908 GCA_002323535.1 Bacteriovoracaceae bacterium UBA1511 | reverse complement strand
GGAATACCGCTTATCAGAGTCATGTTTTCAGAAAGAGTTTCATCAACAATAGCTTCTATTTTTGTTTCCCAATCCTCAATACAATTGGTGTCAAATGACGGCTTATTATCTCTTTCCAAATACCAAGGGATATGGTGAGCAACAATACCAGACAAACGCCCTATTGGCGACTTTTTGCTAAAATCTAATTCTGGGCTTCCTTGTATAAAAATGTTTTTACCACTTAAAAATTGAGCATTACCCGTTTCTTCAATATAACTCAAAATAGCGTCCTTAGCACCCTTCAGATGATATGGCATAGATTCTTTTGAGATGGGAATGTATTTGGTGCCAGAGGTGGTCCCCGATGTTTTACAGAAATACAAAGGACGGCCCGGCCATAAAATATTTTCTTCTCCCTCTAACGTGCTTTCAATATAAATCTTCAAGCCTTCATAATCTCTAACAGGAACCTTAGATTTAAAATCTTCGTAAGAGCGAACATGCTTAAAATCGTGTTCTTTTCCGAAAACTGTTTCAGATGCTTGTGATATTAAGGAAGCAAAAACCTTTTCCTGCGATTTTATAGGGTTTTTTATCCACCACTTATTTTGTTGCTTTACAACACGCGCATACAGAACACCAAAAAAAGACTTTAAACCCATGTGTTAAAATAAGATATACTGTTCAGGGTCAACAGGGTTGTTATTGTACCACAATTCAAAGTGTAGGTGTGGGCCACTACTCCATTTACCAGAGTTTCCAATAATTGCAATAGCCTCTCCGGCCTCAACCCTTTCTCCCTGATCCTTTAATAATACAGAGTTGTGTTTATAAACAGAAAGCAGGTTATTTTCGTGTTGAATAGCAATGACGTGACCAGTTTCAGAAGTCCAAGAAGACATCACAACCACTCCGTTAAGCGTACTTTTAATAAGCTCATTTTCTTTAGTAACTACATCAACACCATAGTGTTCATCTTCAATATTAAACGACTCAGTTATAAGACCTTTAACAGGCAGAAAAAATAAGAGTTTTTCAATGCTTTGATTGTCCACGTTTGTGTAACCAAAAAAGTTAAACTTTTCTTCCGCCTCCACTTGCTCTCTTAACAAAGAATCTTCAGGGGTCTTTTCAAAATTAATATCTTCTAGCGTTGAGTTGGGCAGTATAATCTCTACTTGAGCCGTATCTATATTGCGACCTTCGATGATGTTTTTGATATTTTGGAGGTAGCGTTCTCTGTAGATTAATTCAGTATTTAGAGAATCTGACAATTGATTAAGGGTGACCATTTGTCGCCTTATGTTTGTGCTCGTATAACCAGGGATATATTCTCTTAGTGGGCTAAAAGCAATAACCAAAGCAGTACCCCCCATTAGTAAAGTTACGGTAACACAGGTCAATAGGAAGACGTTTAACCTAGACATGTTGAACGACAAGAGCTCTTCGAAGTTTTCACTATTGAGAATAACAAAGCGGTATTTGAATCTCCACCTATTCCAAAAAGAGTTCTTTTTTTTATCTTTTGACATAATTATTGCAAATATCTTAAAATTTTATCTTAACACCTTTTTAATCTTTATTCAATAAAATAAAATAATTTTGTCAGATATAAGTTATTGCACTAATGTTTGTAAAAACCAAACCTTTCGTTCAAGCCTGTTTTTTGTTGCTCGCTTTATTTTTTTTGGCGTCTTGCAAAACCACCAAGAATAAGTTTTTTAACAAAGCTTATCACAAGACCACGACAAGATACAATTGGTATTTTAATGCCAAAGAAAGCTATAAATCAGGCGTAAACAGACTTGAGACACAACATAAAGACGATTTTAACGAACTTTTAAGTATATATCCCCTTGGAACAGATAGGGACGCACAAAGCATAAGCCCTCAAATGGATAAAGCGCTTAAAAAATGTGCTCAAGCCATCAGTAAACACTCTATGCTTATAAAGGGCAAAGAGTTTAATCGTTGGATTGATGATTGCTATTTACTTATAGGTAAAGCCTATTTCTACAAAAAAGAACACATAAAAGCATTAGAAGCCTTTCGATTGGTTAGCCGACAATTTGAGGGACTAAAGTCTTCTTATGAAGCTAAAATTTGGCTTGTTAAATCTTTTGTAGAGACTAAGGACCTCAGCTCAGCAGACCTCATCTTAGAAGATATTTTGTCCGACGAAGACTTTCCCGCTGAACTTAATAAAGAGCTATCTTTGGTAATGGCGCACTATCACATTCGACAAAAAGACTTTTACCCAGCTATTATGGAATTAGAGGAGGCTATTTCTCTAACCAAAAAGAAAAGAGAAAGATCTCGCTATTTATATATAGTTGCGCAACTGCACTACAAGCAAGAGAATTATCCTGAAGCTACAAATTATTTTTCTAAAGTTGTTCGTACAAGCCCAGATTATGAAATGACATTTAATGCTAAAATTAACAGAGCTCGTTCTTTTGACACTTCATCAGGGGGATCGGAACAAATAAAAGATGAACTTAACAAAATGTTGAAAGACGCCAAAAACAAAGAGTTTTTAGACGTCATCTATTTTGGTTTAGCGGAACTTTCTAAACGCCAAGGCAAGATTAAAGAAGCCACCCCTCTTTATGTAATGTCGGTTGCCAAAAGTATTAAAAACGACGCTCAAAAATCTTTGTCAAGCGTCATA
>DCQT01000123.1:0-1860 GCA_002323535.1 Bacteriovoracaceae bacterium UBA1511 | reverse complement strand
CCTACATGAGCTCAGACAACGACAGGTTTGTACCAGCTTCAGCTAGACAAAAAACACTAACCGAACTAATTACCAATTTGGATATTATTCAGCACCAGGACAGCATACAGCGTGTAGCACTGATGCCAGAAAAAGAGCGTTTGGCGTTTATCGATAATATTATAGAAAAACTAAAACAAGAAGAACAACGCTTAAAGGAGCTAGAAAACTCCAGGCGTTCTGAAAACAACTTTTTTAATGACCCACAAAAAAATAATAGTTTTAATCGAATGAACCAAAACAGAGGCGGGGGGTGGTATTTTGATAATCCTAATACATTGAGTTTTGGTTTTTCAGAGTTCAACAGGAAGTGGGGAAAAAGAAAACTAGAAGATGATTGGCGACGTTCAGATAAAAAATCACAATCCGTAGAGGAGGCTTTACTAGACACCATATATGAAGATGAGTTTGACCCCAAGAGTAGAGATTCTTATCTAAAAGAGTTGCCCGTGACTATTGAAGCTATGAAGGAATCCAACCAAAAAATTATAGAAGCCTATTTTGACGCTGGTGTAATTTATAAGGAAAAACTAAGTGATATTCCCCAGTCTATTAGTACTTTTGAGATCCTAAACACTCGTTTTCCAAACAGTGAAAACAGGGTTATGATCTTGTATTTTTTGTACAGACTACACGATGAGAAGGGCAATATAGACTTTGCCAAAGACTACAAACGCATGTTGCTGAAGGAGTTTCCCCAAAGTGACTATGCTAAACTCATTAAAGATCCCGACTACGACGAAGAAATGGTTCAGGCTAACAATCTGCTCAACACAGATTATAAAAAAGCCCATCAATATTATTTACAATCTCAATTCAACGCTTGTATTAACCTTTGTGAGCAAGTCAATAAAAACAACCCAAACAACGCCCTTTACCCCAACTTCGATTTTTTGAAAACTATGGCTAAAGGCTATGGTATGACCAAAGGTAATTACATTAATGCTCTTACAATAATAGCTGAGAAATACCCCAAACATCAAGTTTCAGAATCCGCTAAAGAGATTTTGAGGTATTTAAAACTAGAGGAACTTGAAGTAGACAAAACGACATTAAACGTGGGAGACTCACCTTATTTAGACAAGCCTAAGGCGGGACATTATTTTATTTTATTGTTCAAAGAGTTTGACCTTGAAGTATCTATTGCTAAGTCTACACTTTCCAACTACCACGCCGAATATTATCGACTGGACAGGCTAAACGTTAGCGATTTACTTTTTCAAGAACACACCCACATGATTACAGTCAGAGAATTTCCTAATAAAAACAAGGCTATGGCCTATTACAAGGCGTTTGTCGAAGGAGATGTAAGGGGTGTTTTTGGAGAAGACTATGATGTTTTTGTTATTGCCAGTCCAAATTTTCCAACCTTTTTCAAAAACAGAGATGTTGAGGGCTATAAAAAGATCTTTCAAGAGTATTACTTAAATAAACAATAAAGCGGACTTTTTACTATATTTGTTCTACCAAAAACAAATAATAATGTTTTCATCAAAAGAAAAAAGCATGGCAAAACCACACGAAAACTCAGGCGTAGTAAATTTAATTGGCGTAGGCACAACTATTGTTGGCGACATAACTTCCACGGGCGATATTCGCGTTGATGGCACGCTTTCGGGCTCAATAAATACAAAAGGAAAAGTTGTTGTTGGCTCAACTGGCATGGTAGAAGGCAACGTAAACGCTTCAAACGCAGATGTTTCGGGTGAATTAAAAGGCTCTATCTCAGTATCAGAGCTTTTAGCCTTAAAATCTACCGCAAAATTAGACGGCGACATCGTAACAAACAAACTAGCAATTGAGCCGGGCGCTTCTTTTACA
>DCQT01000038.1 GCA_002323535.1 Bacteriovoracaceae bacterium UBA1511 | reverse complement strand
ATAAATTTATTTTTAGAGGATTCTGTCTCATCGTGATTACTAAACCGACCTTCGATATTTGGCTTTGTTGAGTCTTGGTGGAAGTTTTTTTCTAATAAATTTTGGGCTTGCTGGTCAGAAACCTTTAAAACGTCACAGTAGTTCTTTATGAACCCCTTTAGATAAACTTTTTTTGGAAGTTGTTGAAAGTTTTCTTTTTCAAGATTCTCCAGAATTCTTTCGCTGATTTTGGTTTCAATAGATATTTGCTTTATGGAAAAACCGCTTTCGATTCTTTTTTGCTCAAGATATTTACCAAGCGAAAGAGAATCTTCTTTTTTTGGTGTCTCTAGTTTTTGATCAATTGATGCGGTAGAGGTATTTTTCTTACCTTCTTCTTTTTTTGGTTCGCTTTGATCGTTAACTGTTTGGTTAATTTGAGACATGTTTTACCCTTAAGATCTAAAAATCAATTGATTCCAACTCTGTTCTCTGAGGAGTATCATGTTTTTTGAGCCTTAAATCAAGGATAGGGTCATCTTTCGTTAGCTTTTGTAGTCTAATTTTTGCCATTTTGGTAAATTTTGATTTGGGAAAGCTGGAAATTAGCTCCATGTACTTATTTACTGCCTTTTGATTTTCTGAAATTTGCTCCCAAGTATACCCAAGATAGTAGGTAGAATTTGGGTACTTGTAGCAAAGACCGTTGGATCCTTGCCTGAAGCTTTTAATCGCTTTGCTATATTTTTTTTGAGAGAGATAAAACCTTCCAAGTTTTATATGACTTGGACAGTAGTCCTCTCTTTCTTTAACTGATTTTTCCAGGTAGCTGATCATCAGATTTAACCTCTTCTCTTTTTCGGCGATGACGGCCAAGTTATAAAATGTTCTATATTGGTGAGGGTAGATTAGGTCTTCTTTTACTTCTTCATAAAGTGCCCTTGCTTCTGGAAGCTTGTTTATGTCCACATAAATGCTGGCAAGATTATTTTTTGCATCAGAGTTTTTTGGATCTAGTTTTATTGATTTTTGAAGTAACTTGATTGCGGTCTTTTTTTGCTTTTTGAAGTAATATGCCATCGCCATATTATTGATGATTTTAGAATTACTTGGATCAAGCTCATTAGCCTTTATTAGAAACTCTAATGCCTCAGAGTAATTTTTTGAGATGAGATTTTCCGTACCATGCCCATAGTAAAGTTCAGCTTTTTTGAGGGTTATTTTTTTTTCCTTGCTGGTAGAGCACCCAAAAAGGCTGAGAATGATAAATAGACTTATGGCAGTTTTCATAAATACTCCTCATTGTAGATAACCAAGAATAATTCTAAACGGAATGACCTAGTGTGGCAAAAGTAGGTGCTTGTTAAAAGTTATTTTTTATAGGAAAACAAGACCCCTTAAAAACTAAATGTAATATTCGATATATTATTATGTAATGCAGCGACTCTATCAAAAAATACCATTGATCGTTGAATTGTTCATAAATGGACTGTTTATCGTAGTGTATTCGTTGGATATTCTGGGGAAAATACCTTCGAGTATTCCTTCTGGGTACATTGATTTATTTTATCGGTCGTTCCTGATAATAGTTCCATTTATAATTGTGCTCTCAATAATTTCAAATTTCATTTTAAGTGAAAATATAGAGGATTTTTTTAGAAAATATGTTTTTTCATTAATAGTGATTATTCCAATGGTCTTAACTCAAGGTGACAAAGAGTTTTGCTATTGGTTGTCTTCAGCTCATCTCTTGTCCTCATTACTTACATTGTATGAATCAGATATACCAAAGTATCAAGTAACGGAATTAGGAGAGGTACTAACGCCAGTTCAGTCATTTTTTAGGCATATAAAGCTATCACCAGCGCAGATTGTCACGACTTCATTCATGGGGATTATTTTAGTCGGCGCTTTGTTGTTGATGATTCCGATAGCAACTGTGGGGGATGAGTCCCTGAATTTTTGGGATGCTTTGTTTATAGCTACTTCTGCAACGTGCGTCACCGGTTTATCGACAATATCTGTAGGTAATGATTTGACCGTTTTTGGGCAATCGATAGTTCTAATTTTGATACAAATTGGAGGCCTTGGAATCATGACTCTATCTTCATCAATGATGGTATTGATCGGAAAGTCATTTGGTATGAAAGACAGAATAATCCGCCAAGACCTATTAGGTGTGTCTTCATTAGAGGATATTATGGCGATGATTAACGATATTATTCGCTATACGTTAATTATTGAGCTGTGGGGGGCAGTTATACTGACGTTCGCATTTATTTACGATGGTTTTGATTTTACGACCTCGTTATATTACGGATTCTTTCATAGTATTTCGGCTTTCTGTAACGCTGGGTTTGCTCTTTTTGATAATAGTTTGGAGTCTTATGCAACTAATCCATTAGTTCACGGAACGATCTCAGCTTTAGTTATTCTTGGGGGGCTAGGATTTATTGTACTAAAAGAACTAAAGGAGATGATTTCTAAAAGAACAGCGCTCGTCAGAATGTCTCTCCACACAAAAATTGTTTTAACAACATCGATCTTTTTAACTTTTAGCTCATTTTGCTTTGTCTTTTTTGGAGAGTTTCTTAACTCTTTAGACTCTTATTCTCTCGCTGACAAAGTACAAGTATCTTTTTTTCAAGCCGTAACTTTGAGAACTGCGGGCTTCAATACTATCGATCTTACTAGTCTTAACGCTTTCACCATTTATGGAATGACATTATTTATGTTTATTGGTGCTTCTCCAGGCTCTACAGGTGGTGGGATAAAGACAACAACACTTGCCATCTTACTACAATCGATCAGATCAACATTGTCTGGAAAGAAGGACATCGAGTTTTTTGACAGACGAATTCCTTCGCAATTAGTTGTGCGGGCCACAGCAATAACTTTTATTTCCATTATCATCACCTCCTTTTTTATTTTAATTTTAATGAAAATTGAGACTCAACAGAGTTTCTTACCTTTATTTTTTGAGGTAATAAGTGCCTCCGGGACAGTGGGGTTAAGTTTAGGTGTAACCCCATTCCTATCAGTTGCTGGAAAGGTGGCGTTGTCATTGCTTATGCTTATTGGTCGGATAGGGCCTCTGACGCTTGCATTAGCTATTGGCGAACAGAAAAAATTAGGGGGCAAAATTGACTACCCTGATGGAAAAATTTTGATCGGGTAAAATGGAACGTAGTGAAACTTAAAGGTTTTTTATGATTGTCGCCGTAATAGGGCTCGGAACATTTGGCTCAAAGACTGCCATCAGTCTTTACGAAAAGGGTGCAGAAGTTATCGCTGTAGACCTTGATGATAACTTAGTCGAAAAAATAAAAGACAGAGTGACTCATGCTGTTTCAGCTAATGTCACGGATGAGAGAGCAATGAGGTCCATCAACATTTCGGATGTTGATACTGCCGTTGTTGCAATTGGGGACAATATCGAAACAAGTATCCTCGCCGTTGCCATGCTTCGAAAGCTTGGTGTTGGGCGAGTAATTGCACGGGCAACGTCTGTTTTACATCAAGACGTTCTTCGAGAAATTGGGGCTAGTGAAATTATAAAAGTTGAAGAGGAGATGGGGGAAATTATGGCGTCAAAAATTATCGCTCCTCACGTTCTTCAGAGGTATAATTTTGCCGCGGGATACTCTCTTGTTGAATTAAAGTTAGGTAAGAATTTCCAAGGAAAGACACTTGTTGAATCTAGAATTAGGCAGACCTACAACTTAAATATCGTGGCCCTTCAAAAAAGAGTACCTTTCATCACAGAGGAAGGAAAAAGTGCTTATAGGGTAGATATCAATGATACTCCCATGCCAATGGACACCATTGAAGAAAATGATGTTGTTGTTCTAGTTGGTAGTGAGAAAAACTTTAACAGGTTGTTTAGTGACTTAGAAGATAGTTAAGTAAAGAGGACGAATTGAATTTATCACTTAGAAACAGAGTAGCTATTAGTTTTATCGTCGCGAATGCGGTGGTGCTTCTGATATCATTTTCTGTTTTTCAGTACTTGAACTCTCTTAATAAAGATATTGATGAAATTACTTTTAAGTCCAATAGAGTTTCGATGCTAACAGATGAAATTAGGATTTCGGCGGTCTTAATTCTTAAACGTCAAAGAGAGCTTTTATCCAGAGGAGCAAATGAACAAAGAGTTCAAAAAATAATAAACTCTTGCGAGAGTTTTAGTAGCCTTCTCCACACCTTAGATGGTTATTACGAGGATCCGGAAGTCAAAAAAACCGTCGCAAAGATGATCTCTTATGTTGATTCATTAAAGGTCGTTTTATCGAAGGCCACAATTTACAGCAGAGATAACGCTGGAATGGCTTCAATTAGCGACCTGTCAGATAAAATTCTTGAAACTTTTTCTGACCTACAGGATATTCAAATCTCACAAGAAGTGAAAAAAGATAAAAATATTAAGCAAATTATCGTTGAGACCAAAAAAAATATGATGATTGTTTTGATCATTGGTTTTCTTGGCACGATTGTTTTGGGCCTTGTTGTTCCAGGGAAAATTGCACTGCCATTTAAAAAAATTAATGATGCGATTAGAGAGCTTCAAGATTGTAACTTTGACGTTTCTATTTTTTACAATCAAGACGATGAAATCGGCGAGATTGCTCGTGAAATGAATAAAATGATTCATTCTTTTAAGGTATTCGATGAACTAAGAACGGACAGGATTTCTGTGGAGCGAAGAAAGTTTGATACGCTTGCTAATATGACTAAAAAACCTGTTTTGGTTTCGAATGCAGAAGGGCAGCTTATTTACCTTAATAACAAAATGTACGACATTCTTAATTTCGAGTCCCAGGACGTTATCGGTAAGAGTATGGAAGAGGCTCTTGTTCCTCAGTCAATTCGTGAATCTTTTGAAATAGCTATTAAGAGACGAACTAAAATTGAAAATACAGAAATCAAGATTTTGGCGAAGCAAGACGATGAAAATGGTTCAAATGGAGTCCTTGGGACAGAGCTAAACGAGTCAGGTGAGGATATTGCCGGGGAAGTTGCGGAGCAGGAAGAAGTCTTATTCAATGGTTACGCAAATGTTATCCCTGTCAGGGGGAAAGATAGTTCCCTTGATTACTACCTTATGGTATTGTCCACGGAAGTATTTGTATAATCGTTAATTTGTTCTAAAGCCTTTTGGCAGAGTCATTACATGAAACAAAAAAATATTAGAAATTTCTCTATAATTGCTCATATTGACCATGGTAAATC
>DCQT01000088.1 GCA_002323535.1 Bacteriovoracaceae bacterium UBA1511 | reverse complement strand
AAGAATTGGGTCACCTGTGCCTGAAGTAGCAGCTGCACCGGCAAGAAAGAAATGAGTTCCAAAAACTCTATCGAATAATAATAATAAACAACCAGCACCTAAAACAGGAAGGAAGATCGCGTTTAGGATTGCTGTAAGCCAAAGACCCCAAACGGTAAGTGGCATATCAAAATACCCCATCCCTGGTGCTCTAAGAGTAATTACAGTAGTTATGTAGTTAATTGCACCCATTGTAGATGAAACACCAAGAACAAATATAGAAAGCGTCCAAAGTGTCTGCCCAATACCGGGGGAACCAATAAGGGTAGATAGAGTCGGGTAACTCGTCCAACCACCTGCAGCTCCACCAAGAGGAGTAAATAGGGATGCTAATAAAATAGCCCCAGCAACTACTGCTATCCAAAATGAAAGCATATTTGCCGAGGGAAAAGCCATATCTCGAGCACCAATCATCAAAGGAATACAAAAGTTCCCAAAGCAACCAATCAAAATAGGAGTGATCGCATAGAAAATCATGATGGTTCCATGAAGCGTGAATAAAGAAGCATATGTATCCGGAGGTATCACTCCTCCTGTTTCAGGAAACAAGAACTGGCCAAAGACAGGGAAAGGAACGCCTGGAAATGCTAGAGCCCAGCGGATCATCAAAGCCATAATTCCGCCAACACCAAGAAAAAATATTCCGTACCAAAGGAACTGCTTACCAATTACTTTGTGATCAAAGGAAAAAACATACTTGCTCAAAAAAGTCTTTGGTTTTGCGTGTATATGTTGTTCATAAAATGCCATAAGTTAAATCTCCAAATTCCTTATTCTTCCCACTTCCAACCCCAGTATCTATCGAGGTCCTCAGGGTCATTTTCAGCTAGTGCAATATTGTTCGCTCTATTCAACCATTTTGAGTACTCGTCCTGAGTGTAAACTGTAAGCTTCGCTTTCATTATGTAATGGTGAGTTCCACACATTTCTGCACATGCAATGTCATACTCTCCAGTTTTTTTGAGCTCAAACCACATTCTTGAAAGCCTACCCGGCATCGCATCTCTCTTTTGATGCACATTTGGAAGGTAAAAAGAATGAATAACGTCTTTCGATGTCATTTGGACGACTACTTTTTTATCTATCGGAAGCCTTAGGTCATTGATCGTAACGATATCATCATCTGTGTTAAATACGTTATCTGCGCCGGGGTATCTAAACTTCCAAAGCCACTGTTGTCCCATTATTTGAACACGCACAACATCTTTACCCTTGGGGAAGTTAAAAAATATCTTAACTAAATCATTATTTGATTGAACAGTTATGGCCATGTCAATAAGAACAAAAACAGCTAAACCAAAGAATAAACCAACATATTTATGATTTTTCTTGTTCCCATAAGTGTAATAAGGCTTCTTATTTCTCTTTTCTGAATAGAAATAACTAAAACCAAATAAGCCAATACATACGAGAGTAAAAAAGAAGATAACCATTCCAGTGGTATAGTTAAACAGTCCCATTATCTCATGACCATTAGCAGAAATATCCACGGGAGCCTGTATTCTATCCCACATTCCCATATCTTGTGGAAGCTTGATGTTTGTTGTCGCCGCGTGGGCTGAATCAAAAAAAATCATAAAAAATTTCCTAAATGTTAATTTAATATGTCCTAAATAGATGAATATTTAAGCCTTTTACATTAAAAGTATCATAAAATAAACATTGAGCTTAGCAGCAAAGGTAGATAAAGAATTGACGCAAAGAAGCACCTCTTTGCAGCCTTATTCTCAGCACTTATGTCTCCAATGGCTTGATAAGCTTTTGTACAAGTTATTTGAAAACCTAAACCTAGTAAAATACTAACCACCCCATAAACATCTCCTGATTTACCCAGAAAAACAGGCATAAAAGAAGAGACCATTGTCAGAGATGTGAAGAAGCTCATAATGTTTAGGGTATGTCTCATTGATGTAATGTTCGGGTAGACTACCACTCCTGCATTCTCATAGTCTTTTCTGCTATAAATCGAAATCGCAAGAAAATGTGGAATTTGCCAAGAGAACAAAAATACAAATAGGACCAAAGCCATTGAGTCAAGTTGTGCAACACCTGCAGCATACCCGATTACAGGAGGTAGAGCACCTGGAATAGCGCCCACAAACACAGCGTAAGGAGACCTCATCTTCATCGGTGTGTAAAATACGAGATAAAAAATAGCGGAACTTAAAGAAATTAAGCCTGTTAAAATATTAACTCTGAGCAATAACCCCAGGGACCCGACAAAAATTAAAGTTGAACCAAAGATTAATGCAGACTTTTTACTCAATCTACCAGACGGTAGTGGCCTGGAAGAAGTCCTTTTCATCTTTTTGTCGAGATCAATCTCCATTAGGCAATTTAAAGCGCCTGCACCGCAAATGACAAAACTTGTATAAAGCATCGCTTCATAAAACTTTACCCAAACAATGTTCTCTACTGAGAGAGCATAGCCAAAGCCAGCCGCGATAACGTTTAGCATGGCAAGTCTTGGTTTGGTCAGATTGATAAGATCTTTGAACATTTAGAGTTTCTTTTTTTCAAGTTATCAAAGTTTTGATTTTTAAAGGCTTATACCTAGCCTACCTCGCTTCGACAAGATTGTGTCATCTATACTATATATTCTACACAAAATTTTATTCTAGCAGGACGACCAAGAAATGTTCAAAAATCAACAACCTACTTACTACCATGACTATCTAAAACTGAATGCCTTACTAAACGCTCAAAGCCCAAAATCAAAAGAACAGGGGAATGAGGCACATGAAGAAATGCTTTTTATTATTGTTCACCAAGCCTACGAGCTCTGGTTCAAGCAAATACTTCATGACCTTAAGTTTATAAAAAACAACTTCAGCCAAGAGCAAGTCTTGGATGAGGAGCTGTCTGAGTGCACACTGAAGCTAGAGAGAATACATAAAATACAAGGGTTGCTTCTGTCACAAATTGACGTTCTTGAGACGATGACACCTATGGATTTTTTAGAGTTTCGCGACCTTCTCATACCGGCTAGTGGCTTCCAAAGTGTTCAGTTTAGAGAAATTGAAATTGGCCTAGGAATAAACGAAGGACAGAGACCTGATATGAAACAGTACAATTTCATGGGAAGGTTAAACGATAAAGACCAGGCGAACCTTAAAAAGGTGATGACACAAGATTCACTGTTTAAATTGGTTGAAAAGTGGCTAGAGAGAACACCATTTTTAAATAATGACGAGTTTGACTTCTGGACATCTTACAAACTCTCCATTGAAAAAATGCTAGAAAAAGATAAGAAAATTATTGAAGAAAATGAAACACTTGATAGCGCTCAAAAAGAAGCTCAGCTCGCAAACCTGGCCATAACAGGAAAAACTTTTGAGGCTTTACTAAATGAAGAAATCCACAACAAAAGTATTGAAGAAGGTAAAAAAAGACTGTCCCACAAGGCAACTCAAGCAGCTCTCTTCATATTACTTTACCGACATGAACCAATATTTAACCAGCCGTTTAGATTATTAAATGGATTAATGACTCTTGATTCAAACTTTACAACATGGAGGCACCGGCACGCTCAATTAGCAAAAAGGATGCTTGGAACTAAAATTGGCACTGGCGGATCCTCCGGGCATAAATATTTGAAAGCGACAGCAGATAGGAACAAAATTTTCGAAGATTTTAATAACCTCTCAACGTTCTTAATTCCAAAGTCAGCCCTACCTATGTTGCCGAAAGAATTAAAAAAGAAATTAAGCTTTCACTTTTCAGGATACTAATGCTTATGAATAAAAAAATACAAATTAAAGATAATCACTTCACGATAAAATCCTTGAATAGAGAGGAGTTTTTCCCACTATTTGAAAAACATAGCTCAGATATTTTCTCCGATGACCATTCTTTGCAATATCAAGACTACCTAAGTGATGCTGAAAGCCAAAAAATCAAAGAGCTTACAAGGACTTGCTTTGATAACCCTTTCACTTTGAATTTAGCTGTATTCGATAAAAAAAGGGAATTTGTAGGCTGGAGTTTTGGCTGGCAAGAAACTCCTTCAATATATTACATGTGCAACTCTGCAGTCTTACCAAATTATAGACGCAAAGGAATTTACTCCGCACTTTTGGAAGCGAATATTGAAATACTTAAAGATAAGGGCTTCCAACTAATTTACAGCAGGCACAATGCTACCAATAACCACGTAATTATCCCTAAGCTGAAAAAAGATTTTATCATTTCAAAGATGGAAATAAGCGACACATTTGGGTGTCTTATTCACTTGCACTACTACACCAATAAAACAAGAAGGAAAGTTATGGATTACCGTTGTGGTGAGAAAGCTCCCGACGCCGAACTTAAAAGACTTTTTAAACTTTAATTAGAGGTAAAATTTCTTGATCCAAAAAAGACTCCACTGTCTTTAAGTCTATTTTTTCAAAGTCTGAAGTTTTATCAATTTTAAGCGAATTTAAAAATTCTGTTTGCTTCATTCCAATCTTATAAACAAGTGAATAAGGAATATTTGAATAGGTCACCATCATATATCTATTTAAAAACTTTTTTGGAAATTTTTCATGAAGGAATGACTCTAACCTTTTTCGAAGAAGAAATTTTTCATCCCCAACTTTTTCACTCATTTCAATATAATTTTCTTCGGCCATCTTCGCGATTGCGTCGGCATTGGACTTGTAAGAGTCAAAAAAACCGTTGAATAAATCATTCCAGCTATCGTACCGATCAAAAATTTCATCAAATACGACACACCCCTCAAGACCAGAGTTTGTTCCTTGCCCAAAGAATGGAACAATCGCGTGGGCAGCATCTCCGATTATGCCCATTTTTCCATTGTGACTCCAAGAGGAGCATCTAACTGTTCCAAGTTTACTGGTTTTATTTTGCCCAAAATCCTCCAAGTAATTTGGCATTAGTGGGATTGAGTCTGGATGATACGTCTTAAAGTACTCCTCTACACTTTCTGGTGTTTTTAATTGATCAAAATTAACTTCAGAATCTTTTTCCGGTAGATATAAAGTCATCGTAAAAGAGCTATCCAAGTTTGGAAGGGCCATCAGCATATGCTTCCCTCTCGGCCATATATGTAGTGACTCTTTATCAATTTGTTCAGAGCCATCTGCATTAGTTGGCATAAAAAGCTCTTTATAAGAAACACCAAGCCATTCAACCTTATCTTCAACATTTTGCAATTTAAGAATTTTTTTTCGAACGACAGATCCAGCACCATCGGCTCCAATCAATACCTCAAACTCATGAGAGACTTCTTCCCCCTTTTCATTTTTTAAAATGAGTAGGTTTTTGGTTTCATCAATTTGTTTAACGTCAGTAGAGAACAAAAATTTAACACCAAGTTTTTCAGCCTCACTAATCATGAAACGATTAAGCTCTGTCCTGCTGATTGAATAGTTAACGTCTCCTTCACCACCGTATGGTTGGTAGGTCAACTCTCCAGAGGTTGAGTGCATCATCCTGCCGCTAACAGGCATAGTTATTTTTTTTACCTCTTCCCACCTATTAATTTTTTTGAGCGCGTTGATACCACGGCTAGTTAAAACGAGATTAATTGATCTACCCACTTCTGCTGTTATTTTTCGAATATCAGATCGTTTTTCCAGCACTTCAACATCGAACCCCCTTCGACGTAATAAAATACCTAAATAAGGGCCAATAAGCCCTGCTCCATTAATCGTAACTTTTTTCGTTTTTCTAATCATTAAAAACTTTCCGTAAGTTAATGTTTCTCCATTATCTCAACAAACCGATACACATCCTCATATGAGTTATACATAGATACCGGCGCCGCTCTTAATATATTTGGTTCTCTGAAGTCAGCAATAACTCCTTTATTCATGAAGTCATCAACGAGATTCTTGCCATGCTCTCCGGTGTTAACACAAATCATCGCCCCACAATCTTCGGGAGTCATTACTTGAAATCGCCCCTTGCACTTTTGATTTATTAAAAATTTAAAGTAGCTAGTTAAGTGACGACTTTTTTCTTGAAGGTTCGAAATACCTGCTTCGGAAAAAAGATCAAGGCTTGAGCGAAGACTTGCAAGTTGGAAAATTGGCGGGTTACTTAATTGCCAAGTTTCCGCACCTCCGATCGGCTCAAAAGTCGGTGGCATTTTAAAACGTGACTCTTTTTTGTGGCCCCACCAACCTTCAAATCGAGGGATATTGGCATCATGGCCATGGTCTTCATGGACAAAGCACCCAGCAATTCCACCCGGCCCTGAGTTTAAATATTTATAAGAGCACCAAACAGCGAAATCAACATTCCAATCATGAAGTTTCAGCTCAATATTTCCTGCACCATGAGCGAGATTAAAACCGACCATAATATTATTGTCATGAGCAAGCTTTACAATTTTCTCAAAATTAAATCTCTGCCCAGAAAGATAATTAACATTTCCAAGCATAATCAAAGCAAGACTATCTTTATTTTCTAAAATTGTTTTTTCAATTTCCTCATCACTAACCACCATATCATGAGACTGTGGATCAAATTGAACAATCGCTTCACTTGGATCATGACCATGAAAACGTGCTTGTGAATCTACCGCATATTTATCACTAGGAAAGGTATTATTTTCAATAAGTATTTTAAATCGCTCTTTAGTCGGACGATAAAAAGATGTCAGCATTAAATGAAGATTAACTGTCAGAGAGTTCATCACAACAACTTCACTTGGCTTACCACCAACAATTGTCGCCATTTTTTCTGTTAGAAATTCATGGTAAGGCATCCAAGGAAATTTCCCTTTAAAGTGCCCTTCAACCCCTAAGTTCGCCCAAGCGTTTAACTCGTGATCAAGATAATCCTGAGTTTGCTTTGGCATCAATCCAAGGCTATGACCTGTGAAATACAAAAGCTCTTTTCCATTTTCATCTTTTGGAAAATTAAACTTTTCTCTGAAATCTTTGAGCTTGTCTTCACGGTCAAACTTTTTTGCTGCCTCTAATGTTAAATCATTACTACTAAACATCTTACGCCTCTACCTTAAATTCTACTTTGTTCATTCCTTCGACTTCCAAACTAATTCTCATTCCTTCTTCAAGCGCCACAGCTGCTGTCGCCGCTCCCGCTAAGATAATCGTGTCAGCTGGAACTTTTTTTCCACGAGCACTCATTAATCTCGTTAACTCAATAATTGAGTTAAGAGGATCATCACTAATCGCATTACTATTGCCTTCATGTACTACATTGCCATTGACGAAAAATTTTAGTTTTTTATCGAAATAGTCTTCTTTAGAATCCACAGAGAACTTATCCCCAATAATGAAATATGAAGAAGACGAGTTATCCGAGATTACATCTTCCATACTAAAATATTTAAATTGCTTGTAGCGAGAATCAAGTATTTCAATAGCTGGAGCAGCCCACTTAATTGCCTCAAAAATTTCTTGATAAGTCATGGAGTCATCAAGCTCTTTTTTGAAGATAAATGCCACCTCTGGCTCCGCTTTTGGATGAATTTTTCCGGTCATTGAATAAGACCCATTATTTGTGATTTCCATTTTATCCGTTAGAACACCATACAAAGGAGCATCTAAATCCATCTGTTTTCTTTTTGCCTCTGAAGTAAGTCCCATTTTATAGCCAATAACTTTTTCTCCATCAGACTCTCTAAGAATTACTCCACTCTCTTGAATTTCATATGCTTGTGACCTTGATATGTCTGCGCCAGATGCTGTTAATTGCTCAACTGGTTTTGCTGACAACCTGGCTTCATGTAAGATTTGGGCGTAATTACTCATAAAAGGACCTTTTTTACTGAATTATTCTTTGGTGAATCATAGGTTTTTTGATAATTTTTTTCAAGAAATGATCAACAGAAATTAAGGAGCATAAATGGAAATTTGGGATATATCGCCGTTAATATCTTCTCGCACCGCGGTTTTTCCAGGAGACCAACCATTTACTCAAAATATCTCAATGTCTTTTCCTAAAGGTCACAACCTAAAACTTTCATCCTTTACAACGACACCTCATATCGGTGCTCACACTGACGCTCCCTCACATTACCACCCTAAAGGTTTAGATATTGATCAAGTCTCACTAGAGCCATACCTAGGAAATGCTCAAGTAATCGAAGTAAAGCTTGGGACAAACTCACATATTGAGCCTCAACATTTTTCAAACCAAGAAATAAAAGCGAGACGTGTATTATTTAAAACAAATACATATAAGGATCCAAATAAATGGGATGAAAACTTTTGTGCTGTATCGCCAGCAACAATAGAATTTCTCAAAAAGAAAGAGGTTATCCTAATCGGTATTGATACTCCATCTGTAGATACTAGTGATTCTAAAGATCTCCCAGGGCATCAAGAATTTTACAAGAGTAATATCAGAGTACTTGAAGGCATTGTTTTATCCGATGTCCCAGAAGGAGTTTACGAACTAATTGCGTTGCCTCTTAAGCTAGAGGGCTTAGATGCATCTCCTGTCAGAGCAATACTAAGAAGGTAAAAAGTGGAAATTTTGAATTTTATAAACGGCGGGTTTCTTCCACCTAAAAATAAAAGCTGGATTGATAATATAAACCCAGCGACAAACGAAGTAATAGGGAAAGTTCCTAAATCAGGCATTGAAGACCTTGAGCTTTCAGTAAAAGCAGCTAGCTTGGCCCATCCAAAATGGAAGTCACTAACCACAAAAGAGAGAGCTTCATATTTATTGAAGTTATCCACAAAAATTGAAGAGAATATTGATGAGCTCGCTTTACTTGAAACCCGGGATACGGGAAAACCAATTCATACAAGCGCCAACATAGATATTCCGAGAAGCGCAAAAAATCTAAAGTTCTTTGCCAACTTTGCAATGGAACAAAAAGAAGAAGAGTTTCACGGAGAGGGGCTTAAAAATTATGTTCAACGCTCCCCCATTGGTGTTGTTGGATGTATTTCACCATGGAACCTACCACTGTACCTTTTTACTTGGAAGATTGCTCCCGCGCTTATTTCTGGTAATACAGTTATAGCAAAACCATCTGAGTTCACACCGACAACCGCATTCATGTTAGCAAAATATTGTAGTGAAATTGGTCTTCCCCCTGGGGTACTAAATATTCTTCACGGCCTAGGCCCTGAGATTGGATCGGCTATTATTGATCATCCTGAAGTTAAGGCCATTAGTTTCACTGGAAGCTCACGTGTCGGAAAGACCATCGCTGAAACTTGCGGCAAGAAAATGAAAAAGTTTTCACTTGAGCTTGGTGGAAAAAATCCTTTTATTATCACCGAGAATGCTGAACTTGAAAAAGCAGTTTCAACGGCCATGCGAGCGGCTTTCACCAACCAGGGACAAGTCTGTTTATGTGGATCAAGAATTTATATTCATAAAAGTATTTATGAAAACGTAAAAGGTAAGATGCTCGAAAAACTTAAAGCACTCAAACCAGCCAACCCTGAACTACCTGAAACACGCTTTGGGTCACTCACGAGCAAAGAGCATTTCAATAAAGTTAAACATTACGAAAATATGGCAAAAGAGGATTCATCTATAATTGTTCATCAAAATGAGTCTAAAATGAAAGAAGGAAACTTCATTTCCCCGATGCTGCTTGAGAATGTCGGGGTTAATCATCCCATAAACCAAGATGAAATTTTTGGCCCAATTGCATCACTAAAGGCTTATGAAAATGAAGATGAGCTCGCAACACTTGCCAACAGCACACAATATGGACTTTGCGCAAGTATATTCACAGAGGACAAAACTCAAGCTAAGAGAATAGCGTCCAAAATTGAAACCGGTATAGTATGGATTAATACATGGCTTGCGCGAGACTTACGAACACCGTTCGGAGGAGTTAAGGCATCAGGCTTTGGCCGAGAAGGTGGAAACTACGCACTAAACTTTTTTACGGAACCAAAAAATATTTGTTTTACGGAGGATAACTAGTGAATAAGGAATTTAATTCAGACAAAGCTCCTGAACCAGTTGGACATTACCCTCACGCCAGAAAAGTAGGTAACTTGCTCTTTCTTTCAGGTGTAGGGCCGAGGAAAAAAGGCAGTAAAGATATTCCAGGAGTTACATTAGACGACCAAGGAAATATCACATCATACAACATCGAAGAACAATGCAGGTCTGTATTTGAAAATGTTCGCGCCGTACTAGAGTCTTCTGGCTCTTCTTGGGATGAGCTTGTTGACGTTACTGTTTTTCTTACCAATATGAAGGATGATTTCAAAAGATATAACGAAATCTACAAAGAATACTTCAATGAGAATCGCCCATGTCGCACGACTGTGGAGATAAACTGCTTACCTACTCCCATCGCAATTGAATTAAAATGTATTGCAACAATTAAGGATTAATATGAGTCAATTAACTCCAATTAACTTTATGAAATGGATTAATGACCATCGTAATCTATTAAAGCCACCCGTTGGCAACAAGATGATATGGGAAGATAGAGAGTTCATCGTCATGGTTGTCGGAGGGCCAAATGGAAGAACTGACTACCACGTAAATCAAGGTGAAGAGTTCTTCTATCAAATAGAGGGAGATATCACTTTAAAAGTTGTTGAAGGAAATAAACTTAAAGATGTCAAAATTAAACAAGGTGAAATTTTTCTTCTCCCTGGAGGTATTCCTCATTCCCCCCAACGCCCAGAAAACACAGTAGGACTTGTTATTGAGAGGAAAAGAAGAGAAAACGAACTTGATGGACTGCAGTGGTACTGTAAGAATTGTGGAAGTAAGGTTTATGAAGAATTCTTCCCATTAAAAAATATAGAAAAAGATTTTGATACCGTCTTCAAAAACTATTTTAATAACTATGAAAATTATCAATGTAAAAATTGCGGCACATTAAATAACTAGAGAATAATTATGGATTTAAATTTAAAAAATAAAAAAATTTTGGTTTGGGGAGCTTCACAAGGAATTGGACTAGCAGTTGCGAAGTCATTTAAGGCTGAAGGCGCAACCGTAACAGTCGTTTCTAGATCGGAGGAAAAACTTAAAAAAGTATGCCAAGAAAATAACCTAGACCACTATATTGCCGCCGATTTATCAGATGTAAGCAGCGGCGTTCACTCTGTTGAGCAGGCTATCAAGTCCATGGGTCATATCGATGTTTTTGTTATTAACACTGGCGGACCCGAGAAAAACTCTTTTGAAAATGTAAAGCAATCACAATGGGAAATTGACTTTAAGTCCCTATGGCTAACTCCATGCGAATCTTTAAAAAAAGTTTTACCAAAAATGAAAGAGCAAAATTTTGGTCGAATATTACTCGTTTCTTCCATTGCCGCTAAGGAGCCGTTGAAAGATCTAACAACTTCAAATGGATTTCGTGCAGGACTTACAGGGCTATTTAAATCAATGAGTAATGAATACGCTGAGTTTGGAATCACATTTAATATTCTCTGCCCTGGTTACACAAACACGGAGAGAATTCAAAATTTAAACCTTAAGCAAGAAGTAATAGAATCACTCGTCCCAGCTAAGCGCCTTGGCGAACCTAGTGAGCTCGCAAACCTAGCTGCTTTTTTGGGATCTGATAAAGCAGCTTACATCACGGGACAACAAATTTGCATAGATGGAGGAGCAAACAAAGGGTTCTAAATTATCACTGTAGATTAAAAAATCTCAGATAAAAAAATACTAAAACACCAGTCACTGAAACATAAAGCCATATTGGAAAAGTAATTTTAGCGAACTTTTTATGCTTAACTCTGTTGTTAGTTAATATGTAATAAAAGGTAGTAAATATCAGCGGTAAGACTAATCCAGATAAGATGATATGAGATATTAAAATAAAAAAGTAGCTGTATTTAATAAAACCAACATTAATAAATTTCGTATCCCCATGAGCATAATGATAAACTAAGTAGCTAACTAAAAATAAAGCTGAAGCTACAAAGGCAGAGATCATCATATTCCTATGCATGATTTCGTTTTTCTTTTTTATGAAAATATAACCGACAACTAAAAAAACTGCGGCTAGTGAATTTAGGCTTGCGTTTAAGATAGGTAAAAATTCAATTAACTCTTTAGAGTAACCTGTTGAATCTTTAGGGCCAAAATATATAAGCCACACGAGACCAGCTAAGGCAACTAATGAAATTAACCCAATTATAGAAAGATTTTTTTTGTCATTAAACTTGGCAATCGTTGTTTCAGTCATTTCGTTCTTCTATGCTGTTAAAGTTCTTATATTTAAAGAATAACTTATAAAGCATAAAAAACGGAATATAAATAAGCGCAACAAAGCCCATTAGTATGTAAACGGTATAGTTATCAGCTTTGTTATTAACTGAACCAGCACAACCTGGGCAGGCATCAACAATCACAGGGAGAAGAATCAATAAAAAACTTAAAAAATACTTTATCAATTGTCCTCCTCGGTACCTTTAAAGTAGGTACACAAATGTGAAAACTAGAATCCAAACAAGATCAACAAAGTGCCAAAATAGCCCAGCAATTTCCAGCTGATTATAGTTACCGTTATCAAACTTTCCATCTAGTGCCATTTTGTACATAGCACAGAGGTAAAGAACTCCAGTAAGGACGTGTAATCCGTGAAAGCCGGTAATAGCAAAAAATGTGGACGCGAAAAGATTATTTCCATGAGTATAATTGTTAAATGTCATTCCCAGGTCTTTAACCATATGAGTGTACTCATATACTTGAAGGCCAAGGAAAATAGCTCCACCGATAATAGTAAAAAGTAGCCACTTAAGCATCCCTTCACGGTCAGCTCTTTTGCATGAGTCAATGGACATAACCATAGTCACCGAAGAACAAACAAGTAAGAATGTCATTAAGCCTGAGAGAAAAACGCCACCCATCGCTTCAACAGGATTAGGCCAGTTTCCAATGGATTGAGCTGAAGCTCTTAGAATCCCATAGGCTATTAAAAGACCTGAAAAAGACATTCCGTCTGTTCCAAGGAAAATCCACATTCCTATTTTTCCAGGAGTTGATCTCCCAAATTGAGCGTCATTACCGTATTCAACTAATTTTGCTTCGCTTACCGAGTTACCCATTCTTTTCTCTCCCAAGGTTTCGCAAACTTGCTCTGTCCTATTTCAAGGATATATTTAGTTAGAGCATTAATTTGTTTCTCTGGATCCCCACCTAATATCTCTTCATTTTGTGATATGCCGTCTTCCCAGAAGTTAGGCATATTTGTATAAGGTAATATTGCCATTGGATTTTTGAGCCACTTCTTAATCCAACTACCACGTAATCTCTTTTTAGCATGATAAAGATTTGGTGCAAGCTCTTCATCTTTCGTGAATCCGCCAGCGTGACATGAAGTACATGCGTAGTCTTCAAAAAGCGCTAGAGCTGCTTTTCTTTCGCCTTTTTCCCATTTTACTTCTTCAAAATTATTCTCAAAAGTTTTTTGCTCCGCTTTAGCCTGAAAACCTTGAGCAATAATATTTTTGTGATCATTAGATAGGTTATAACTTGGCATTCGTACATTGAGCCAAGGTCTGATTTTATGAACATTACCTAAGAAGTAGTGTAACCATTCAGCCTGAATTCTGTGACCTTCCCCAACAAGATAGGGAGGTCCTTCATTATGATCATCCTCATAAAGAGCTGTAATATCACCCCTCCAGCCGTCAATTTTATGACAACCCTGACAGTTGTAATAGTTAACCATCTTCATTCCATCGTTTGCGATCTTCTCTTCCGCAGAGAGTTGTCGCACACCCTTTGGAGGGATGTAATCTGAGACTCTTCCTAATAAAGCGACAGTAATTGTCTTTGCTTCTTTTTCAGTCATGTAAAAGTTAGGCATCCTTGTTAGGTCTGCAAATGCTTTATCAACACCATTATCCCAACGTCTTGGATTAATTAAGTGAGCTTCAATCCAAGAATCTCTTGAATGCTCAACATCTTCATGACCAAAACCAAATTGTGTTAGCGGTTTTGAGCCAATCTTAGTTAACTCAGGACCGATAGGTGCATGATTCTCAAAGCCATCTATATTATGACAAGAGTAACATCCATACTTACCAATTGATCTTCTACCAAGATCCATTGTTTTCTCGTGATCAGTCATTGCTGCTAGTTTACCCTTGGCTACCGCTTTTGTATCAAATGCACTCAGGTAAGTTAGAAGAATCTCGTCTCTTGCTCCCTTATCAAGCTCTTCAAATTGTAATTTCTCAAACTCTTCGTTCCTAAGACTTAAAAGATAAGTTGCAATATCATCAGCTTCACTTTTGGTGAGCCTGAAACTCGGCATAATTGTTTTAGGGTTATAATGTGATGGCTTTAACAACCAAGACACAAGCCAGTCTTTATCAACTTTGGAGCCTGTGCCTGAAAGATAAGGTGCAGCGTTGGCTCCGATCGCTTTGGACTCTTGCTCATACCCTTCGACACCGTGACAAGACATACAACCAACTTCCTTAATTAGTTCTTTACCTCTTTCAAGGTTACCAGGTCGATGCGTTGCAAATGCGTTATACTCCTTGGAGTTTTCATAAATGTACTCAGCAATTGCGTTAACCTCAGCAATATTTTTCTTCATAAACTCAGGCTTAGAGTTGTTCGTTTGAGCAAAGAATTGAGGCATTCTAGCGTGCTTATTAAAAGACTTCGGTGCCCATACCCAGTTCTTGAACCACTCTTTAGAAAACTTTGAGGAAACCTTGTTAAGTGGTGGCCCGACGGGTCTCTTGTGCTCCCACCCCTCAATTTTGTGACAGCCATAACATCCGTACTTTTCCATATTACGAACACCATCATTGTAAACATGTGCACCAGCGACAAATTCTGTTTCTGTATGACATTTTACACAAGAAGCTTCTGTTTGACCTACTCTTAACATAGGTTGAGGAACCTTATGTGGCTCATGCCAATTATATTTTTCAACCCACTCAGCTCTTTGCTTTTCGTCTCTTGGAGTGTGCGCTGCAGAGTTAAAATCATTTACTCTATGCCCTTCACCACCGTGACAAATTGTACAACCAACTTCTTTCATTGGGTGTGGTGACTTTTTACCAACATAAGCTTCAAGGTTAGGGTGTGTTTTGTGTGGATTGGGTTGATCCTCATAACCACTTTGATCAATAAACGTATGACACGTGATACATCTATCAACCTTAGGTACCTGCTGGAAAAATCTGTCGTCAGTTATATTTTTTAAAACGGTTTGCTGTATTTTTAATGTCGGATCCAGAAAATCAATAAGCGGAAGGTTTCTCAAAACAAAGACAGGTGTAACTTCAGTGCTCGCAAGGCTTTTGTTAAGAAGTTCAGCCTTGATCGTTAGGTCGCGACGCTGCTTTTCAGCATCAATTCTCTCTGAGTTAAGTGCTTCAAGTTCTTTCTTATAGGCCTTTGAAGCAAACATTAATTTTTTAAGTCTATTTTTTGATTCACCAAAGTCGGCTTTTAGGTTTTTGAGACGTCTGAAAAGTTTGTCTGCTGATTTATCATGGTGAGAGTGAGCAATTTCATAATTGAAATTAACTTCGCCGATTTTAGCATTTAATTGGCCATTGACGATGGTCTCGTCTGTCATATCTCTTTTGTTGATTCTAAGTTTTTCTTCAACTTCTTTGATCGCTTTTTTTCTTTTTTTAGCAAGCTCTTCGCCCTCTAAGATTTGAGCATTAATTTCTTCTAATTTCTTTTGGTCAATTTCTGCTTCAGCTTTTTGTACTTTCTCCGAAATTTTTTGTTGCTTGAGCTGAAGAGCTTCTAGCTGGTACTTTTTCCATGGACGTGTGTAGTCATCAAGGAAAACCCAAAATACCGTGATTAGAAATACTACAGATAGGAAAGCGAATACTTTATTCAGCTTATCCATGTTGTATGCCATTCCTGGTTCAATTTTCTTTTTCATCATACCACCAAAAAATTTCTAAAATGTATTAAAGGTTAAGTTCCCACTCAGGTAACGCAACCA
>DCQT01000061.1 GCA_002323535.1 Bacteriovoracaceae bacterium UBA1511 | reverse complement strand
GAGGAAGAAACAGTGTATCGTAATATAAATCTAAACCCAAAAGTATATATCAATCCAAAAATTACAAAGTCATCAGGCGAAGTCTTATACGAAGAAGGCTGCTTAAGTGTTCCCGGTGTTTATGAAGAGGTGAAAAGATTTGAAAAAATCACTCTCGAATATCAAGATCTTGAGGGTGAGAAACATTTTCTTGAGGCTGAGGGCTTAGAGTCAATTTGTCTGCAACATGAACTTGATCACTTAAACGGTATTGTTTTTATTGAAAAACTATCTCCAATGAAAAAAATGCTCGTAACTAAAAAGTTTTTAAAAAAGAAATGAAAAAATTAAAAACTGTTTTTCTGGGTAACCCTGCGTTTTCCCTTCCTACTTTAGAGGCTCTTTTTAAAAGTGAGTTAATCGAATTAATTGGTATTTGCGGCTCACCGGACAAACCAGTAGGTCGAGGTAAAAAAATTCAAAGCCCCGCAACTATTGATTTTGCAAAAAAAAACAACATTAAAATTTTTCAAAGTCATAGCGTAAATAAAGACGAATCTTTTTTTGAATTCTGTGAAAACCAAAAGCCTGATATTTTTATCGTCCTCGCATTCTCGCACTTCCTTTCTCAAAAAGTTTTAGACCTCCCAAGCGTTGGTTGCTTCAATATTCACACAAGTATCCTGCCAAAATATCGAGGTAGTTCGCCTATACATTACGCACTTCTAAACGGTGATAAGACAACAGGGGTGAGCATCCAAAAGATGGTGAAAAAAATGGACGCTGGTGATATAGGTTACTTCCTTGAGCAAAATATTGACCAAGATGATAACTACGAATCCTTATCCAAAAAGTTAAGCGAGCAATCTGGCTGTGCAGTATCTGCTTTCATAAAGCAACTGTCAGAAGATAGCGCTCGTTTCATTCCTCAAGACGAAAGTGAAGTAAGTTTTGCTCCACTTATAAAAAAAGAAGATGGCCTAATCAATTTTCAAGAAAGTGCTTTTGAAATATTAAATAAAACTAAAGCCTTTTCTGTTTGGCCTGGTACATTTTTTAAAATTAACGATACTACGTATAAGTTTAAAAATATAAAAATAGGACCAAAGTCTAATCCAAGCCCAGGCTCAATCAATATAACGTCAAAGGAAATTTTTATAGATTGCAACGACGCAACCATACAGCTTCTAAACATACAGCCTCCGGGAAAACCTATGATGGAAACTGCTGGTTTTCTTAATGGTTATAAACTTGAAAAGAACAAGGTTGATTAATGATTATCTCTCCTTCTATTTTAGCTAGCGACTTTTTAAATCTTGAATCTGAGATTAAAAAGTTAAATGAACTAGAAAATATTTGGCTCCACCTTGATATTATGGATGGCCATTTCGTTCCAAATCTAACTTTTGGCCATGAAATTATTAAAAAAATTTGTGACCTCAGTGAAAACCCTTGCGATGCTCACTTTATGGTTACAAACCCAGAGTTTTATATAAAGTCACTTAAGTACTCTGACGTTCATAATTTCACTTTTCACCTTGAAGCAGTTTCAAATCCGTTAAAAATAATTTCTGAGGCAAAAAAAGTATTTCCGAGTGTAGGTATTTCAATAAAACCAAACACTCCTGTTACAGATCTAACTGAAGAGATTTTAGAAGAAATTGATCTCGTTTTAGTAATGAGTGTAGAACCAGGATTTGGAGGTCAAAGCTTTATGTCTAACTCTTTAGATAAAGTTTCATTCTTAAGAGACTATAAACTTAAAAATAAATTAAATTACAGCATCCAAATTGATGGTGGCATAAATGAGACAACAGGTGCCGAAGCCAAAAAGGCAGGCGCTGATAATCTTGTGGCCGGGACATTTGTCTTTAAAGGCAAACCTTACAAACAACAAATTGATAAACTGAGGTAGTTGTGAGCAAACTAATTCTTAATGGCAATGATTTAACAATAAACGATATTAAACGAATAAACTTACCAAAGAAAACTCATGTAAGCATTTGCTCTAATGCTAAAGAAAAAATGGTCCAGGCAAATGAATACGTCAAAGAAATCGTGGAATCTGGCGAAGCCGTATATGGAATCAACACCGGATTTGGTGCACTCGCTGACAAAAGAATTAATAAGGAAGACTTATCAAAGCTACAATATAATTTAATTCGCTCCCATTGCACTGGCGTTGGAAACTTTTTTTCTAAAAAAATTACCAGAGCAATTATGCTTATAAGAGCCAACTGTCTTTGCTCAGGATATTCAGGAATAAACCCCGAACTTGTTGAGATGTTAATTAATTTTATTAACCTTGAAATCACGCCATGTGTCCCGGAAAAAGGTTCCGTTGGTGCCTCCGGCGACCTTGCTCCCCTAAGTCACATAGCCTTATGCCTCATTGGCGAGGGTGATGTAGAGTTTGAAGGGAAAATTCAAAAGTCATCAGATGTTATTCAAAAATTAAAACTTAATCCATGTACTCTAGGTCCAAAAGACGGACTTTCACTAATTAATGGAACAGCCGTTATGGCCGCGCTTGAGGCTCTCGCATTAATTGAAGCTAGAAAGGTTATAAAACTTGCAGACATTACAACAGCAGTTACCCTTGAATCGGTAAAAGGCAGTAAAAAAGCTTATGACCCAAGTATCACAAGTCTTAAACCTCACCCTGGACAAATTGAAAGTGTAAAAAATTTAAATAAGATTTTAGAGAATTCTGAAATTTCAACATCTCACATAAACTGTAATAAAGTACAAGACCCATATTCGTTAAGATGTGTTCCCCAGGTTCATGGTGCGATCAGACAAACAATTAATCACGCCGAAGAAGTTTTAAATATTGAATTAAATTCCGTCACCGACAATCCACTTGTTTTTGTCGAAGAAAAAAAAGTTGTGAGTGGTGGAAACTTTCATGGAGAAGCTCTCGCCCTTTCAATGGACTACTTAGCAATGGGTGTCTCTGAAATTGCTAACATTAGTGAGAGACGAATTGAAAAGATGATGAACCCAACCTTCTCTGAACTTCCCGCATTTCTTATCGAATCTAGCGGACTAAACTCAGGACTTATGATTGCTCACGTTACAGCTGCAGCAATTGCCTCAGAAAACAAATATCTCTGTCACCCTGCTTCTGTTGATTCCATTCCAACAAGCACTGACAAAGAGGACCATGTCTCTATGGGTGTTACGGCTGGATTAAAATTACAGACAGTTATAGAGAATACAAAGAATTGTCTGGCCATCGAGCTTCTGTGTGCTTGCCAAGCACTCGAATTTCAGCGACCTTTAAAAGGATCAAGAGCTGTAGAGCTTGTTCATCAACACGTAAGAAAAAAAGTTAAACCTTTAACTGAAGATCGTGTTCTTTCTGATGATATTAAAAACATTTATGATCTTATATCAAAAGAGGAACTAACACTTCTTGTTGAAGAAAGAATAGGAGAACTTCAATAATGGAAAATTTTGAAATCCCACTACCACCAACTGGAAATACTCTTACAACAAAAGGCTGGCATCAAGAAGCAGCTTTACGTTGCCTTTTAAATAACCTTCATCCAGAAGTTGCTGAGGACCGTGACGAACTTATTGTTTATGGTGGTAACGGCCAAGCAGCAAGAAACCCGAAAGCACTTAATGACATTATCAATGCATTAAAAAATTTAGAAAACAATGAGACTCTTTTAGTTCAATCAGGAAAACCTGTTGCGGTTTTCCCTTCAAGGGAAGATGGGCCGAGAGTTTTAATTGCAAACAGTAACCTTGTTCCCAAATGGGGCACTTGGGATCATTTTAATAAATTAAAAGAAGAAGGAAAAATGATGTACGGCCAAATGACTGCTGGGTCTTGGATCTACATCGGAACTCAAGGAATTCTACAAGGAACTTATGAAACTTTTATGGCCGCAGCTGAAAAACACTATGGTGCTGGGTCTGACCTAACTGGTAAACTTGCACTTACCGCTGGAATTGGAGGTATGGGTGGAGCCCAACCTCTTGCAGTTAAAATGGCCAATGGAGTGTTTCTTGGATGTGATGTTTCAAAAGAAAGAATTCAAAAAAGATTAGATACAAAATACCTCGATGAATATTACGATGACTTTGATACTGCGATAAAAAGAGCACTTGAAGCGAAAGAAAAAAAAGAAGCAGTAAGTATCGCTGTAAAAGCAAACGCTGCTGACTTTTTTAAGTATGTTTTAGATCAAGGAATTAACCCTGATCTAGTTACTGACCAAACCTCTGCACATGATCCTATTAATGGGTATGTCCCATTTAATCTTTCTGAAAAAGAAATAAATGATCTGAGAATTAAGGATCCTAAAAAATATGAAGAGCTATCAAACCAAACTATGCGTGCACACGTTGAGTGTATGCTCGCTTTTCAAAAAAATGGCTCATTTGTTTTTGATTATGGAAATAACTTAAGAGAGGGCGCTAGACTTGCGGGGCTTGAAAACGCATTTGATTTCCCTGGATTTGTTCCTGCTTATATAAGGCCATTATTTTGTGAAGGTTATGGGCCATTTAGATGGATCGCTCTTTCTGGTGATCCAGAAGATATCAGAGTGACCGATGAGGCAATTATGGAGCTTTACCCTGAAAAGAAAAAGCTCATCAACTGGCTCAAGAAAGCTGGCGAGATGGTTTCCTTTCAAGGTCTCCCATCAAGAATTTGTTGGTTAAAGTATGGAGAAAGAGCAGAGGTTGGAAAACTTTTCAACCGTCTCGTTAGAGAAGGAAAGGTAAAAGCCCCTATCGTCATTGGACGTGACCATTTAGATTGTGGCTCCGTTGCATCTCCAAATAGAGA
>DCQT01000122.1 GCA_002323535.1 Bacteriovoracaceae bacterium UBA1511 | reverse complement strand
AGGCTCACTTTCAATTCCCGAACGATCAAATTTCTTAGGCCCTAATAGTTTTGGTAATTGATTAGAGGTAATATTAAACTTCTTACCTTCTTTATAATTTTTTACAACAGCTTCCGTGGCCATCTTTCTAGCCACTGTATTTATAAGTCTCTCCAGCTCACGGACACCACTTTCTTTAGTGTAGCCAGTAATGATCTCATTCAATGATTTTTCTTTAAAAGTTAAATCATAATCGCCTAAACCATTATTTTTAATCGCCTTATCAATCAAGTATTGCTTAGCAATTTCGAGCTTTTCATTTGGCGTGTAGCCTGGAATCTGCATTACTTCCATTCTATCCCGAAGCGGTCCAGGAATGGCTCCAAGATCATTTGCCGTCATCACAAACATTACTTTTGATAAGTCATACTCACACTCAATGTAGTGATCACCAAAGTTTTTATTTTGCTCTGGATCTAATACTTCAAGCATCGCACTAGCAGGGTCACCTCTAAAGTCACTACTCATTTTATCTATTTCATCTAAAAGAATGACTGGGTTACTAGAGCCTGCTTTTTTAAGCGCAGAAATAATCTTACCTGGCATCGCTCCAACGTAGGTTCTTCGATGGCCTCTAATCTCAGATTCATCTCTTACACCGCCAAGACTTATACGAACGAAATTTCGATTAAGGGCATCTGCAAGAGATTTTGCCACACTTGTCTTCCCAACACCTGGAGGCCCTGCAAGACAAAGAATGGTTCCCTTTCCGTCTGATTCCGTCTTTAATAGAGTTCGAACAGCAAGGTATTCCACCATTCTCTCTTTTACATCTTTCAATCCGTAATGTTGTGCCTCAAGAATCTCTTTTGCTTTTTTAAGATCATGATCTTCATTCGTGTAATCTCCCCAAGGAAGATTAACCATCCAATCAATATAATTTCTTACCACAGAGGCTTCAGCAGAGATTGGGGACATTGACTTTAGTTTTTTAATCTCTTTTTCTGTTTTTTCTCTCGCCTCTTTAGGCATTTTCTTACTAGCTAGACGCTCTTCGATTTCTTGAATATCTGATTTTCCATCATCTTTTTGTCCTAGCTCTTTTTGAATCGCATTCATTTGCTCATTTAGGTAATACTCTTTTTGAGACTTCTCCATTTGAGTTTTTACTCGAGTACGAATCTTTTTTTCCACATTGATAATTTCAATCTCTCCTTGCATCTTCTTTAAAAGAAGCTCAAGTCGATCTTCAATATCCAAGCAATCAAGAACAGTTTGTTTTTCTTCAATTTTCATTGATAGGTGAGCAACGATGATATCTGTCAGCCTAGCTGGATCATTGATTGAGCTAATTGACATTAAAAGCTCTGGAGGGATTCTTTTATTAAGCTTAACGTATTGCTCAAAAACATTTTTTAATGTTCTTAGGGTTGCTTCAACAGCTACTGGGTCAGAGTTAATTGTTTCACAATCTGAAATATCTGCATAATATCCCTCTTCGTTATTGTGAAATCCTTCAATCCTCGCTCTTTTCTTTCCCTCAATTAAAACTTTAATTGTATTGTCAGGAAGCCTTAGCATTTGGATGATATTTACAACTGTTCCAATTTCATAAACATCTTCATGATCAGGATTTAAAACACTCGCATCTTTTTGCGTAACAAGGAATAACTCATTTCCGTTTTTACTTGCTTCCTCGAGCGCAGAGATCGACTTTTCTCTACCAACAAATAGTGGGACCACCATGTGTGGAAAAATAATGACATCTCTCAAGGGAAGTAACGGTAAACGTTGAGTATTCTTTGATGACTTCTTGTCAGACATAGCACCTCCTGCACTACTTTACCTAAGTCAGAATACTACTTAGGCTCGTCTTATAATTTTCTCCCAATTAGGAATTCAGGTCAAAAAATTAAAATAGGCGGTAAGTTTTTTCTATTGACGAGATTTTGCACCAAAAACCATCAGAAAGTGGGCTTAAGCACCATCCTGAGACCTTTTTGCAATGTGCCAAAACAAAAAATAACTAATAGGTGTCAGAAAATTTTACATTAATTAAGCTGAATTAATATGGCTTTTTCCCTTAATGTCACCAGCTTCACTAGCTTCTTTTTTGGGTCCTTCCAAAACTTTAGGTGACTCCAAGCCTCTAATTGCATCTAGTGTGACAACCACTTTGTTTACTTTTTCGTTACTTGGTATCTCAAACATTACATCAAGCATTGTTTGCTCCAAGATAGCTCTCAAACCTCTTGCCCCAGTTTTTTTGCGAAGAGCAATTTGGGCGACTTCCCTCAGGGCATCCTCTTCAAACTCAAGTTCAATTTGGTCCATCTCAAACAATTTTTGATACTGCTTCGTTATAGCATTTTTTGGCTTAGTTAAAATCTGAAGTAAAGCTTCCTCATCTAGCTCTTGAAGAAGTGCATTGACAGGGACCCTTCCAATAAACTCGGGAATTAACCCGAATTTAGAAAGATCTTCAGCCTCAATTCCACCAAATTTTTCAACAACAGATTGTTCTGAATCGGCAGCTTCTGACATCAACCCCATAGGTCTTTTTGTCATCCGTTTTTCAATAACCTTGTCTAAACCCACAAATGCACCTGCAACGATGAACAAAATATTTTTCGTGTTAACTTGCAAAAACTCTTGTTGAGGATGCTT